>CAWULH010000042.1:0-6018 GCA_963923215.1 uncultured bacterium | reverse complement strand
CTGTTTACTCATTTTTAGGAATCGGGGTACAGCCTCCAGCATCAACATGGGGTGTATTACTTTCAAATTCAACAAGATTCGTTACCACTATGCCACAATTTTTTGTAATAACTGCAGGTACGTTGGTTCTTGTGGTTTTGGCCTTCAACCTCGCCGGGGATGCGGTTAGGGATGCCCTGGATCCAAAATTTGAGCGTTAGTTAACTCTCAACAGTCAAATGGGCTGGCCCAACCCTTTTAATTAGGGTAAACAAATGGTTAACTTGCTCTCAATTCAACCCTCAATTCTTGCAACTGGAAGGAGCAAAATCTTGAGAACCCATAATTTGCGCCGTAAGTTTGTTGCTGCAAGCGCTGCTATATCAATTGTTAGCAGTACTGCGATTATCGCAACATCACATGCGGATGCAGCAACGTCTAAACCAACTTCAGGTGGAACTATTACGTACCTGGAGCACACACCTCGCTTGGATGCTTTAGACCCAACGCGAATTTACACAGGACGCGATATCGCATTTGAAACCTCATATTTTGTTCGAACTCTAGTTTCATTCAAGCATGTCGATGGACCAAGTTCAACTGATTTGGTTCCAGATTTGGCAACAAATACAGGTGTGCCAAGCAATAGTGCGAAAGATTGGAAGTTCACTCTTCGCCCTGGTGTTACGTTTGAAGACGGTCATCCAGTCACTTGTGAAGATGTTCGATATGGGTCGTCACGTGTATTTGCGCAAGATGTTCTTCCGGACGGTCCGACATATTTGATCAACTGGTTAGATACCGGAAGCGTGACTTATCCAGGTCCGTATAAGGCAACAGCCGAGCAACAAGCGGCATTTGATAAAGCTGTGGAATGCTCAAAAGATCACAGAACAATAACATTCCACTTGAAGCAATCAGTCGGTGACTTTAACTACCTGGCTACTTATCCAGTTATCTCACCTGTTCAAAAATCAGTTGATAATGGTGATAAATATGACCTTCGTCCTCAAGCTACCGGGCCATACAAGATCAAGGAAAACAGCAAGGCGAAACTTCTTCTAGTTCGTAATCCAAAGTGGAACCAAGCTTCAGATCCAATTCGTACACCTTATCCAGACCAGGTGGTTATTCAATTTGGTATGGATCAAGAATTGATGGATCAGATTATTCTTTCAGATTCGCTTCCTAATGCGATGAACTTCGATGGTCCGCTTCCAACAAATCTAAAGAAGTTTTTCGAGAATAAATATTTCAAGGGTGGTCGATATAACAAGGACTCTGCCTTCGTTGGATATATTGCATTTAACCTTGCAAAGATTCCATGTCTACAAATTCGCAAGGCTATGTACTTTGCTAGAAATGCAAAGGCGATTGTTGATTACAGAGGCGGACCAACATATAACGGTGGATATGTTCAGAGTGCTGTGAGCCCACTAAATACAGTTGATTACGCTCCGAATGGCGAGTGGGGTCCCGCAAATTCAAATTGGAAACCAGAAGGAAATATCGATTATGCGAAATCTTTAATGGATCAGGCAAAAACAGCCTGTCCAGATGATTATGCAAAGGCAACTACAACTGGTTACACAATTGACGTTCGTCAATCTGCGACTCTTACAGATACTGTCCCAATCAACCAAGCAGCTTGGGCTCGAATAGGAATAAAGGTTCAGTACAACGCAATTGCCGCTGGTTATTATCCAACGGTTATGAACCCGGACAAGCAGAATGATCTGTCAACGTCTGGATGGTCTCAAGACTGGCCAAATGCTTCGACAGTTATTCCACCGCTTTACACTCCTGAAGGTGGATTTGATATCTCTCAAAACACCAAGGATCCGATTTACACTAAATTCGCTGCTGATGTGCAAAAAGCGATTGGAAATTCAAACCGCAAAGCGCAAGCTTCACAATGGAAGGCTCTTGAGAAGCAAGCAGCACAACGCTATTGGATTCTTCCTACCGAAGGTATTAAGAATCAGGAAGTTTGGGGGACCGGAATTCACGGCGTGTATTTCTGGTTGCCACAAGCACAACCTGATTACACAAAACTTTGGGTAAGTAAAGAGTAAATAAAATATCATTAACCCCACTCGCACATGTGAGTGGGGTTAATATTTTGTGTGGTGTAGAAAAAATTGAAAGGTAAATCGTGATTACGTATCTATCGCGTCGTATGTTTTATGCGGTCATGACACTACTTCTTGTTTCTGCCACTGTTTATCTAATTTTTTCACTTCTACCTTTTGACCCTGCCGCCTTAACTTGCGGCCAACACTGCACAAAGTTCGTAGTTGAGGCTAATCGACACCGACTCGGATACGATCAACCAATTTATATGCAATATCTACATTTTTTGCAGGGAATTTTTGTGGGGCGCGATTATGGAACAGGTGGAGCGGCATTCCACTGTCCCGCGCCGGCATTTGGATATTCATTTAATGAGAACCGATGCGTAACTGAAATGTTGGGACAGGCACTACCGATAACTTTGAGCCTTGCCATAGGTGCGCTTGTACTCTGGTTGGTTGTTGGAGTTGGGCTAGGCGTTTTAGCTGCCAGATTTAGGAATCGATTGCCAGACACTCTAAGTTCGATATTTGTACTTTTTGGAATTTCACTTCCAGTTTTCGTCAGTGGGCTTTTTTTATTAATTTGGATGACAATTAAGTGGCACATAATTCCGCTTAATCTAAATGGTTATGTCTCAATTTTCAGTGACCCTTATGGTTTTTTTCTCTATTTCATTTTACCTTGGATAACTTTGGCATTTAATTTTGCCGCTATTTATACCCGTTTTACTCGTTCAACAATTTTAGAAACTCAGAGTGAGGATTACATTAGAACGGCAAGAGCCAAAGGGATTACCGATCGCAAAATTTTAATAAAACATACCCTTAGGGCACTTATTGCTCCAATTGCAACAATGGCATCACTTGATTTTGCAACTTTAATTGGTGGCGCAATTCTGACAGAGAGTATTTACAACCTGCCTGGATTGGGAAGATTAAGTATCTCATCCGTATTCGAATTCGATCTGCCGGTTCTAGTAGCAACCACGTTGGTATCTGCTGCAGTTGTCATCTTTATGAATTTAATCGTCGACTTACTGTATGCAGTTCTTGATCCGAGAGTTCGAATTTAATGAATAAGATTCTCACGATTGAAAATTTAAAGGTGTCTTTCCCGACGGAAGATGGTTTAGTTAAGGCTGTAGATTCGCTCAACCTTGATCTTCACGAAGGCGAAACTGTTGCATTAGTTGGTGAATCGGGTTCAGGAAAAACTGTCACAAGCCTGTCAGTAATGGGATTACATAACCCTCGCGCTACCCAAATATCGGGTTCAATTAGAGTCAAAGATGGTTCAGAAACTATTGATGTTGTTAGCGGTAACCCGACTAAAGTCCGCCTACTTCGTGGCCGAGTGGTTTCAATGATTTTTCAAGATCCAATGTCTTCACTCCATCCTTTTTACAGAATTGGAGATCAATTAACTGAAGCCTATTTAGTACATAATCCAGGAAAGAAGAAAGAAGCAAAATTGCGGGCGCTTGAATTATTGGACCGCGTTGGTATACCAGACCCTAAGAAACGTATTGATGAATATCCGCACCAATTTTCTGGCGGAATGCGCCAACGTGTAATGATTGCAATGGCCCTAATGAATACACCAAAGATATTGATTGCAGATGAACCTACTACTGCGCTTGATGTGACTGTGCAAGCTCAAATTATGACCTTACTCAAAGATCTACAAAAAGAATTCCATATGGGGATACTTTTAATCACTCATGATTTAGGAATAGTTGCACAAGTATCAGACCGAGTAAGTGTTATGTATGCCGGCGATATTGTGGAGTCAGGTAAAGTCAATGATATTTTCTATAACCCTATGGCGCCTTACACAGTAGGACTCCTTCATTCAATTCCGAAAATTACATTTGGAGAGAAAGGGAGATTGAGATCCATTGAAGGCCAACCACCTTCTCTAATTAATTTACCGTCTGGTTGCCCATTTGCGCCGCGATGTGTCTACAAATCAAATGCGCCAGAGGGCAGCTGTGAATCTACACTTCCAACACTTGCTGGAATTGATTATAGCCATCTTTCTAGATGCCATATTCCAGAGACACATCGGAGTTCACTATTTGGAATGGTTAAATAAATGGCTAACTTAATTGAAATAAGTAATTTAAAAAAACATTTCCCTTCAACTGGTAAAGGGCTTTTCCGTAGGGAAAAGGTATCTGTTAAGGCTGTCGATGGCGTAAGTTTTAATATATTAGAGGGTGAGACTCTCGGAATAGTCGGAGAGTCAGGTTGTGGCAAAACAACCTTAGGTCGAACATTAATTAAGTTAGTTGACCCAACAAGCGGATTGATACGTTTCAATGGTGAGGATATAACCCATAAAAGTCAACGCGAAATGCGAAAACTTCGTTCTCAGATGCAAATTATTTTTCAAGATCCTTATTCGGCTTTAAACCCACGGCAAACAATTGGCAAAATAATATCTGCTCCATTTGAAATTCAAGGCATAGAACCTGATGGTGGAGTGAAAAAAGAAGTACACCAAATAATGGATCGTGTTGGTTTAAACCCAGAACACTTCAATCGGTATCCACATGAATTCTCCGGTGGTCAACGTCAACGTATTGGAATTGCAAGAGCAATCGCTTTGAAGCCAAAATTCATTGTGGCTGATGAGCCAGTTTCCGCGTTGGATGTCTCAATTCAATCCCAAATTATCAACCTTCTTGATGACTTGAAGCGAGATAGCGGGGTAACAATCGCATTTATCGCTCACGATTTATCAGTGATTCAGCATATTTCAGATCGAATCGTAGTAATGTATCTGGGAAAGGTTATGGAGATTGGCGATTCCCTAAATCTTTATCAAAATCCACGTCATCCTTATACAAAGGCGCTTTTATCCGCCGTGCCAATTCCAGATCCGAATATTGAAAAGAGCAGAGAGCGCATTGTCCTTTCAGGTGATTTACCGAGTCCTGCAAATCCCCCAAGTGGATGCGTATTTAGAACTAGATGCTGGAAGGCGCAAGATGTATGTGCGAATGCAGTTCCAGAATTGATTCAAGTTGGTAAATCTGAAGTGGCTTGCCACTTTCCAGAGTAATTCTGGATAGTTACCAGATACGGACGCGCTCTTCTGGCGGAAGATAAAGCGCATCCTCTACATTTACGTCAAAGGCCCGATAGAACTCATCTAGGTTCCGAACGACCTGATTACATCTAAATTCATCAGGAGAATGTGGATCTGTCGCTACGCGACGACGAATCTCTTCCGGACGCATCTTCTGCCGCCAGCATTGCGCCCAACCTAAGAAGAACCTCTGTTCTCCTGTTAAACCATCAATAACCGGCGATTTTTTGCCAGCAAGTGATAGCTCATATGCCTTATAGGCAATGGTTAATCCACCTAAATCACCAATATTTTCACCAATAGTAAGTGCGCCATTTACATGGACATCTGGAGTTTCATGAGGAGAGAGGGCCTCGTACTGAGCAATTAATTTATTTGCCCGCTTCTCAAACTCAGTCCTATCAAAGTCGGACCACCAATTATTTAGATTGCCGTCACCGTCATAGCGCGAGCCTTGATCATCAAAGCCATGGCCAATCTCATGACCTATCACCGCCCCGATTCCTCCGTAATTGGCAGCATCATCTGCGTCCATATCAAAGAAGGGAGGTTGCAAGATGGCCGCAGGAAAGACGATCTCATTCATTCCTGGGTTGTAATAGGCATTAACGGTCTGAGGCGTCATCAGCCATTCGCCCTTATCTACAGGCGCACCTATTTTGGCGTATTCGTAATCCTGGGCAAATTTAGTTACGGCAGCAATATTTGCCATCAAATCATCTTTATTAATTGATAATTTTGAATAATCTCGCCACTTATCTGGATAACCGATTTTTGGTGTGAATTTATTTAATTTATCAAATGCTTTTGCTTTGGTCTCATCACTCATCCAGGTCAGAGCAGCAATATCAATTCGATATGCCTCAATGA
>CAWULH010000041.1:0-6155 GCA_963923215.1 uncultured bacterium | reverse complement strand
TGCGAACTGCGATTGAACCCTTCTTAGGGTTGAATGCATCTTGTCCAGCAAGTGATCCGCAGAGTGTTAGCCATGCAATCGCTGCATCGCGATCTGGTGCACCCTTTGGAAGTGTGAATGAGTCAGATAGCCACATGTAGTTCTTATCTGTTCCTGGAGCTGCAGCCCATGCGTAATCTACGCCTGGCTTAAAGCCCTGTGACTCCCATTGTGAAGAAGCCCAGTCACCCATTACGAAGAAGCCAGCAGTCTTATCTTTAACAACTAAGTTACCTGCATCTGGCCAGTCAAGTGTCTTTGATGAGTTTCCGTAAGCAAGAATGTCAGAAAGATCCTTTGCTGCTTGCTTTACTTCTGCGCCATCCCACTTTGTTGAACCATTGAATAGACCAACATATTTTGCAGTACCTAGATCTGCAAGAAGAACTGTGTCGAATAGGTGAGCTATCGCCCAGTCGCCGTTACCAGCAAGTGCGATACCACTAAATCCTGCCTTCTTAAACTTAGCAAGATCTGTCTTGAACTCAGCAATTGACATAGGAGCTGATGTAATTCCAGCCTTCTTTGCAGATGCTGGATTCCACCATAGAACGTTTGCACGGTGAATGTTTACAGGTACTGAGTAGATCTTTCCATTAACAGTAAGTGTCTTAATCAAACCTGCTGGGAATATCTTGTCCCAACCATTCTTTGTGTAAAGGAATGAAACGTCTTCAACTTGTCCAGCCTTTACATAAGATGTTAATTCAGCACCAGCGTGTGATTGGAAAGTATCTGGTGGATTCTTTGCGTTCATACGTGACACAAGAACACCCTTTGCGTTAACACCAGCGGCACCAGCAACGGCAGCGTTGATGAACTTAGTGTTTGGATTTTGTGCCTTAAACAACTTGATCATCTCATTGAGACCAGCGAACTCGCCGCCAGATGCCCACCAAGTAAAGATTTCAAGTTGCTTGTTTGATGCAGCTTGTGCTGGCACTGTTGAAATAACAAGTGATGCAGCAGCAGCAAGCGCAACAGCGAGCTTTGTCTTCTTTAGCATTCAGTTTCCATTTCTGTATATATATAGAGAAGTGCAGGGATCTGCACGGGCGATATCTTCCTATCGGCGCTTAGGAGATTCAACGGGAAATGGTCACGCTTTCATAACATTTTCATGGATCTCACGCGGGGATATTGCCCCCACCACACATTTCCAGGGGCTAGATCTGGCTCCGGTCAAAGAGGTATTTCGGGGCATACCCATAGGTCTTTATGAAGAGCTCGCTGGAGTAAGGGGCTGTAAAGCCAGAGATATCTCCACGTATTTCACTAGTTGGATGAAATTTTTTCATTAAGACATCTGTTGTCTCATTTGCAATTGTGTCTGGTGCAGCAAAATTAAAAACATGTGCACCTTTTAATCCTGGTTTATTTAATGCTGCCAATTCAATTGCTACTACTGCATCTCTTAAATCTAAATGAGTCCACAGAATTTTGGAGACTATGCCTTTTGGAAATCTAGGATCAGGCGGCAAGGCATCTTCATTCGCAAAACGGCGAGCCAACTCAAGGGTTTTATCCGGCATATTGACCCAAGGAAATCGAAAACCAACGAATAAAGTCTCACATCGTCTTGACCACATAATTGCAGATTTCTCATTTACCTCTTTAGATAATGCATAAGAATCTTCATATATAAAAGGATGAGCCTCATCCATTGGGACATAAAGTGGTGATGTCCACCTATCTGAGTAAGCAAATCCGTATGCCGATAGTGAAGAGGCATAGACAACACTTTTTACTTTTGCCTGTGCTGCAGCAGTAAATACTGCAAATGTGCTTACTGAGTTATTCCGAAATACTGTGTATTGGCGAGAATCAATTGGATTTGGAATCGCACCCATATGGACGACATGATCGGCACCTGCGATTACTTCATCCGCAAATTCCAATTCAAATAAGTCGCCAACAACTAACTTAATTCCGTCGCCAACTTCTCCATCTCGTCTATCGACTGCAAGAACTTCGTGGCCAGCAGCTTTTAAGTGACGTGCTGTGGCGCCACCAATTAATCCAGTCGCTCCTGTAACAACAAATCTCATTTTCCAATACCTGCCGTCAATCCATTAACCAATTGTCTCTGGAAAATTAAATATACAACTATTGCTGGTATCGCCGATATAAGAGAGCCGGCTAGAAGAACCGGAATATCAACAACACGTCCAGCCGCAAGTGCACCGAGGCCCACAGTAATAGTTCGATAACCAGGATCTTGAATAAATAAGAGTCCAACTAATAAGTCATCCCATACCTGAATGAATTGCAGAACAATTACAGTCACAATTGCCGGAACGGCAAGTGGTAATCCGATAAGTAAGAAAATTTTTGAGAAAGATAAACCATCAATTACAGAGGCCTCTACTAAATCATCTGGAAGTCCTCGGAAATATGAAGTCATTAAAAAAGTAGAGAATGGCGTGCCGAGAGCGGCATAGACCAGAATTGCACCCCAGTAACCACTTAGAAGATTTAAATGTGAAGCATTTATATATGCAGGAATAATTATTGACTGCAATGGAATTAACATGGCTCCAACTATCCCTAAAAAGATAAATGGGGTAATTCGACTCTGTAATTTAGCTACAGCAAATCCTGCGAGAGTTGAGACAAATAAAATAATTATTATTGCGCCAGCGCAGACAATTGTGGAGTTAAGAAGTTGCCTTCCAACTGGGAGGGTTGAAAATAATTTTGCCCATGATGAGGTTGAGTGACCTGGTGCCCCAAAGAACTGCTCTTTTGATTTAAGTGAGTTATCAATCATATAAATAAATGGGTAAAGCATCCCAATGGCTAGTAATACCATCAGAGTGAAAATCATTATTTTCTTGGCTAGCGAATTACTCATCTTTAGACCTAATTAAAAGTAATTGTCCAATACCAAGAATTGCCATCATAAAGAAGAGGATGATTCCGAGCATTGCGCCAGTGCCGAATTCACCACGAGAAAATGCCGATTGGTAAATGAAGAACTCCAAAGTTGTTGTTCCAAAACCAGGACCACCACCAGTCATGACAAAAATCAGACTAAAGAGTGCGGTAAATGCGCTAATAATTGTGATGATAAAAGAAAATTGAAGAAAGCGCTTTAATTGCGGCAGAGTAATTGACCAAAATATTCTAAAAGCACCGGCACCATCCATGTGGGCCGCTTCGTTTAATGATTGATCTAAGGTAGCCATTCCAGTTAAGAAAATTATTGAATTGGTACCAATCATTGACCAGACAAATACCGAGCCAACTGCAAAAAGCGCTCCTTTTTCTGATGAGAGGAAATCTGTGTGAATAAAACCAAGTCCAAATGTTTTTAATAACTGGTTCAGACCACCCTCAGCTGCAAAGAAGCGCATTGCAACCATACCTATAACAACCCATGAAATTGCTGTAGGAAGAAAGTAAATGGAACGGAAGAACTTCCAACCAACTACTTTCTCATTGAGGATAAATGCAATTCCCATTGGAAGGATGATGGCAACCGGTACAGCAATTAATAGGAGGGCATTATTTTCAAGTACGCGCCAGAAAATTGGATTCGTTAATTCATGTGTGTAAGTCGAAAAGCCGCGCCAAGTTGCAGTAATTCCATCCCATTCCGTAAAAGAGAAAAAACCTGCTTGAAAAATTGGGATACCTAAAAAAATTGCAACCAAGACAAACGCAGGTAGAGCGAAAGTGATTCCCGCTCTCCTGCGCTGTCTCTGTAATGCGCTAGTCATTTACTTAAACTAATTTAATTAGTTATAAGTATTTCCTTTTTTAGCTGCTGGCAATGAAGTCCATACTTGTGCCAACTGCTTAAGTCCTGCAGCAACAGGTGTCTTACCACCAAGAATTGCTGGGATGACTTTATTTCCAGCATCGACAACATCACCTTGCAGGACGTTATCTAACATTGGATAGCGAGTAAAACCTTGCTTTGCTGCAAAGTCCAACATCTGTTGGTTAACAGGGTTGGAAGTCTTAGATCCAGTTACATTTGGGATTAGGCCAACACCATCAACAATTGTTGCGGCTTGATCGGTTGTCATGAATTCAAGGAACTTGGCTGCAGCCGCCTTATTCTTTGAGTAATTTGTCATTGCAAGACCTTGTCCCGCAAATTCAACTACACCCTTAATAGGATTATCTGAAAACGGTGGGATAAAAGCTGCAACGTTTGTCTTCATTGCATCTGTAAATTTCTTAGTGTCCCAAGTTCCGTCGATAATCATGGCTGCTTTCCCACCAATGAAGTCCTCAACGTTATTTGTCTTTGTGAGAATATCTTGATTTGTACAACCCTTACTCTTTAAGGCTGCATATTTTGAATACGAATCGAGATTCTTTGCAGAATCCCACTTATTTGTTCCGTTATATAGATCGCGGAGTCCATCTGGTGATGAATTCTGTCCGATTGCAATATAGGAAGCGTCATACCATGGGTAATAAAGTGCACCAAGACTCTGCCCACCATTTCCATAAACGATTGGTGTGAATCCCGCGTTCTTTAACTTGCCACAAGCAGCATAGAGATCATTCCAATTAGTTGGCACGCTCTTTACACCAGCCTTTGCAAAAGCTGATTTGTTGTAGAAACCGATATAGAACTGACGATCAAATGGCATTACATATGCGCCATTCTTTAAATCGAAGTTAGGTGCAGACCAATTTAAGGATCCTTCGCGTGCAAGCGCCGAATCTGAAACGGTTCCCTTCATATTCTGGAGATATGACTTATATTGAAGAGCAAATAGACCAGTCCACATAAGGACTAGATCAGGCCCCTTCTTTGAAACTGCAGCTGCTTGTAGAAGTGCGAAGTAATTATCGCCAGGTTGATCTACAAGTTTGAAAGTTACACCTGGGTTTGCCTTTGTGTATGCAGCAGTAAGTGCCTTAACTGCATCTGCATTCTGAGTTGTACCCAAGTTATGCCAGATAGTTATTGTTGTTGAAGCCGCCTGCGCATTGCTTGTTAAACCAACTCCCGTCATTGCAAGGGCTGTTGCAAGTACGACGGAGAGAATTGATTTTCTCTTCATTATTTATTTCCCCTTTTTAGAGCAAACAACCTGTTTGCATTTAGAGGTACTTTAGAACTTTAGAGTTAAAAAAGGGATGGTTTTCAAAATATTTTTTTAGGAGCGTCCAACGACTGGCGGTATAAAACGTAATTCGCTTCTATCTTTTGGACGGAGGAAATCTAAGTCACATCCTTGATCTGCCTGTAAGACATGCTGACGGTAAAGCGCAGGCCAGCCACGTACATGTTCACTCTGTGGTGCGCGCCATTGCGCTTTTCTACTTCTAATTTCTTCATCACTAATTAATAGGTTTAACGAGTAATTTTCAATATCTAACTCAATTAAATCTCCATCTCGCACCAATCCAAGTGGTCCGCCAACTGCTGATTCCGGTGAGATGTGAAGTACACAAGTTCCAAAAGATGTTCCACTCATGCGTGCATCTGAAATTCGCACCATATCCGTTACGCCTTCAGAAATTAATCGGGCAGGCACTGGAATCATTCCCCATTCCGGCATTCCAGGAACTCCAACGGGACCGCAATCGCGAAGGACTAATACGGAATCTTTGGTGATATTCAAATTTGGATCGTCAATTCGAGAACGCATATCAGCATATCCATTAAAAACGATAGCGGGGCCAGTGTGTTTGAAAAGTTCTTTTGAAGCGGCAGATATTTTTACGAGCCCACCATTTGGTGCCAAATTACCTTTCACTACTGCAAATGCACCCCGGTTAAAGATTGGGTTTCCCAAATCTCTAATAGTTGGGTTTTTTGCATCAGAAAGTGGTCTTTCATCTAATTCCAATTTACTTGCTAATTTTTTCATCAGAGCAGGGACACCACCAGCTGCGTTGAAATCTTGAATCATATTTGAACCACTTGGCTCTACATCAGCGATAACGGATAACCCATCACTTAATTCATTAATTGAATCAATACTTAAATTTGCGCAGACTCTGCCAGCAATTGCTAATAAATGAATTATTGCGTTTGTCGAACCTCCCGAAGCATGTAGAACCCGAACGGCATTACGAAATGCCGCATCTGTTAACACCTTAGATGGCCGTACATCATTGTTCACCATTGAGACAATTGATTTTCC
>CAWULH010000040.1:0-6231 GCA_963923215.1 uncultured bacterium | reverse complement strand
GAATAACTGCGACTGTAGTAGCGGTCATAAAACTTTGTGCCCAAGTTTGGACAATAAATGCAAAAGCGGTTGCAAAAATTGCGGTGAAAATTATGGCCTTCCAAACGCCCAAATCTGGGGGTAAATTAAAACCACCTTTCAAACTTGCAATAAATGTAATTAGAGCGCATGTACCAAGTTGAGCAGTAGCTAAACCGTAGACATCCAAATCTGTTGCCAATTCGCTTAGAGCGAGAATGTGAATAGCAAAGAAAATGGCGCTAATAAGTACCAATAACTCGCCAAAGCCAATTCCAAATCCCTTAAAAGAGAGTAGGCCTAGCCCAGCCATGGCTAGGGTCGCCGAAAACCAATCCCATTTACTAATTTTCTTTTTAAGAACTATAAAGGCGATAAGGGGTGTCAGTACAACATAAAGTCCAGTGATGAATCCAGTCTTGCCAACCGTAGTCTTAGTGAGCCCAATAGATTGAAAAATGTAACCACAGCCGAGGAATAAACCTACCAAAGAGCCCTTTTTTAAAAACTGAAAATTAAATAACTTCAGCACCTTTGGCCGAATAAGAATCAGGACGGAAGTTGCTAGAAAGAAGCGCCAGGTAAGAAATGAATAAACATCTAATCTCAGAAGAGTAGTTTTCATTGAAACAAAAGCAATACCCCATATTCCGGCAACAGAAACTAAAAGGGTGGGTGGGAGAAATCTCCGTTGACTCACTTTTTATCTCGATATTTCTTCAATAAAGTGATCTCAGATCCATGTTCCGGTTCACTCCCAGGAGTTTCAAGAATCAATGGAGCCACTTTTGCAACTGGATGTGAAACCAATTCTTCAAAAGCTTTTAATCCAATTTTCCCTTTTCCAAGGTTTTCGTGCCTATCCTTTAGCGCACCACAGATATCCATTGAATCATTAGTATGAATTAATTTGATTCTCTCTATTCCTACTAGTTTAACGAGTAGATCTAGGGTTTCCGTCATGCCACCTTTCTTACTCACATCATGTCCTGCAGCAAAAACGTGACAGGTATCAAGGCAGACTCCAACTTTTGGATGCCAGTCAAGTGCGTCAAAGTATTTGATTATGTCATCTAGTTTTTTAACAAGTGACTGTCCTTGCCCTGCTGTTGGTTCCAATAGAAGTGGTGGATGATCTTTGCCGAGTTTTTTAAGAATAGGAGTTACACCTTTTGCAATCTGCTTCCAAGCTTTATCAACATGAGTCTCATCTACCGCAGAACCGGTATGAACAACAACGCCTTTTGCGCCAATATCCAGGCCGCGCTTAAGTGTGTATGCGATAGCGGCAAGAGAATTTTCAAAAGTCGATTGGGTAGGAGAGCCAAAATTAATTAAATAAGGAGCGTGAACATAACTTTCAATATCAAGAGATTCACATTTCTTTATGAACTCTTCATCAGCCTCTTTATTGGCTTCTGGCATTGCCCAACCACGTGGGTTTGAGGCAAAGACTTGAATAGCGTCGGCCTTAATTTCTTGGGCATATGCAATCGATCGTTTAGCCATTCCTCCGGAAGTTGGAGTGTGGGCCCCAAGTCTGATCTTCGTCACCTGGGAACTCTAACTTAAGGTCAGAGTGACTGTTGAACCTGGTTTAGCCATACTCCCAACTTTTGGTGAGACCCCAATTACTACCTTATTTTTTCTCGTGCCAATACTCTTATGGTTAACGACAAATCCTAGATTCTCCAAGATTTTTGTGGCGGCTTGAAGGTCAAGCGATTTAACATTTGGAATTGAAATTGAACTTGGGCCCTTAGAGATTGTGATCGTTACAGTTGCCCCTTTTGCTATCGGAGCGCTGCCATCGGGATCCTGCGAAATAATATTTCCGGCTGGAACAGTGTCACTATATTCGTATTTTGAAATAACCTTTGCACCCAAATTGTTTAACTCATTTAATCCTTGATCACTTGATAGTCCGACAAATGATGTCAAAGACATTTGTTGAATACCTTTACTTATCACAAGAGAAACTAAAGAGTTCTTCTTCGCATCAGATCCTGCTGGAGGATTTGAGGAAATTATTAGACCGGTATCCACCGTCGCACTAAATGAAGTTGAAGTAGAGCCAAGTTTTAAGTTTGCCTTTGATAAAGTCGTAGTGGCTGCATCTAAAGTAAGTCCCAATAATTCCGGAACTTTTATCCGCTCCTGACCGCCTGAAATTGTTACATAAACCGTTCCGTTTTTCCCGACTTTTCCGCCTCCACTCGGATCTGAATCTATAACTTTCCCTTTCGGTACATCTTCACTAAAAATTTCTTCTTTTACCGCAAGAGATAAATTTAAATTAGAGAGAGTTGCCTTGGCCTCCTTCAAACTCATGCCTGCTAATGATGGAATTCGAATCTTCTCACCAGAATTGGTTACGAAATTAAATAATCCGTAGATAAGGCCAGCAGTAATTAAAAGTGCAATAGCCCTATTTCTTTTCACACGTTTTGAAGTTTTACGCTTACGTGAAGTTTGTACCGATTTTTCCTTCATTACGTCTCCTCGTCTTAACTCTAACTGAGTTGTAATACTCTTTAAAATTCCCTTTCGCTTTTTAGGTATTTTTCTGCTAATTGGCAGATCAAGATCAAGACTTAACTGCCTAGTCGAAGGGTCTAATTGAGCTCGCAGGTCTTGGAAAGCTTCTAACATCTGATTAGCATCCTTGAAACGTTTTCCCGCATCATTTGCGGTCGCCTTAAGAATGAAGGTATCAACACTCGCAGGAATTGTTCTCTTCAGTGAACTAGGTGCAGGAATTTTTTCATTCACATGCCGATAAGCAATTTGTATTGGTGAATCACCTTCAAATGGCTTCCTACCTGTAAGCATTTCAAACATAACTATTCCAAGTGAGTAGACATCACTTTTTGTGTCAGAAATTCCACGCTCTACTTGCTCAGGGGAAAGATATGAAACACTCCCCAAGATCACACTTGACTCTTGAGTTGCAGTTGCTGCATTCGAAGGAAGTCTGGCCAAACCAAAATCAGCAATCTTTAATCTTCCATCCTTTGAAATTAAAATATTCTCAGGCTTTATATCTCGGTGGAGTATTCCCATTCGATGTGCAGCACCTACCGCACTTAAAATTAATGCAAAATAAGAGAAAGTTTCCTCAATTGATAAAGAGCCCTTTTCACTCAATAGGTCTCGCAAGGTAAAACCATCAACCATTTCAAGGACCATAAATACTGCCGGTACGCCACCTTCATTCCAGCCTTGATCTTGAATTGAAACGATATTTGGATGGGAAAGCGCTGCTGCGGCACGAGCTTCTTTTATAAAACGAGATACAAAATCTTCATTTTGCGCCAGATGTGGATGCATAATCTTTACGGCAACGATTCGATCCAGTCTTAAATCAATTCCTTTATAGACTGTTGCCATGCCGCCAGTAGCGAGCAGATTGGTTAATTGATAACGTCCATCAATAATTTCGCCAGTTAGGTCGGACACGCAAAAATCTTACTTTCCAAGTATCTGGAAATCCGATCTTTCTTGGGTCTGTTCTGCTGTGAAGTGGGCTTCCTGCTCTTGACGAAAGCGCTCCATCTCCGCCTTAATCCCTAGACCATCTCGAGAAAGGACGCGGGCAAGTCCTTCTTCGGGGGATAGATCTATCCATACTTTGATATCAACATAATTTGAAATACTCAGTTGCCCTGCTCCAACCCCTTCCAGAATCAGGATTTTAGGGGCAGAAAAAGTAACTTCTTCTCCTAATAAATCTTTATGCCAATCAAATTTATTGTAGGTTACAACACCACCTTCACTTAATTGCTCCATAATGCTGATTAATTCTCGAGTTAAAGTTGGCCCTAATGTCAGGAGCCAACCACGATAGAGATCATCCATATGAATTGTCACAACATCTTCAAAATCAGCCTCAATTTTTTCAGCGAGAGTGGTTTTTCCTGCACCAGCGCAACCATCAATAGTAATTATCAGGGTGCGATCTAAAGTTGCGACCTTTTCTTTAATTGATTGAAAGAGCTTTATTTGATTCACGTAACCAGCGTTTCCAACCTGCAACCGCAATTAGTACAAAAATGAAATAGAGAATCGATGTCAAATAGTTCTTTCCCTGCCAGAACTGATAGGTGTAGACCGCATCTACGATAAACCAGAGCAGCCAAGATTCATATTTTTCAACAACCATCAACAACTGTGCGATACAACTTCCAACAAAGCCAAAAGCATCGGTGAGGGAGGCTGCAGCACCGATTTTCTTAAGTATTGGGTATAGCGAAAACCAAGCGATTAAGTAGATTGCCAACCAGATTGATCTTTCTTTCGCGGTCAATTTTGCAGGCCTTGCTCCATCTCTGCCCCAACCAAACCAACCCCAGATCCCGCCAGCAATAAATACAAACTGAAGAAGGGCACTTGCGTAGTACTTCTCTTGAAAAAATAAAAGGGAGTAAAGAAGGGAACTAATATTCCACCAATACCAAGTTTTACGCGGTCCATAAACACCTAGAGCAACTCCAATAACAGAAGTTACAAAAGCAATAAACTCTAAGTAAGTTAAATCGTAACCAAGTGCTGAAATCATTACTGACATTAAGAAATGCATACTTCCCCTTTCCAATTCGCATTATCGAACTGGTCTAACGGTCGGCCGCTCAATGCGACCCTCTCAGCGAATATTCGCTCCCGATTAGTTAAATACTATCAAATGTTTTTGTAGCCACCTTGAAAAGGGCAGAACCCGCAACTCGCATCCGTCTCAAAGTGGATGTTTTTGCTCGTTTCTCAAATATTTGGAAATCGATTTTCTCAACTTCATCGACTATTCCACAGTAAAGCTCACTAGCCGCTTGGATACATGGACGGCTTTCAGGAAATAAATATTTAATTCCGTTTTCTGCCTCTTCCTGTAACTTTCGCACCCGCGCAATTTGAAACTTTAATGCCTCCCTTACATTTGAAGTAACTTGACGTCTAGATAAGACCTCGCGAGTAACACCAAATTTAAGAAGTTCCTCTAATGGTAAGTAAATCCTGCCACGCTCTAAATCTTCGCCCACATCTCTAATGAAATTGGCCAATTGAAAAGCGGTTCCAAGTTTCTCTGCCGCTTTATTTGCTTCAATGATATTTGACGTGCCTAAAATTGGGACCATCTGTAAACCAATTACACTTGCGGAGCCATATACATAAGTCATCAAATCTTCAAAAGTTTTATATTCAGTTACAGTTAAATCCATCTCCATCGAATTTAAAAATGCCTCAAAATAAGCCAAGTCTAATTCAAATCGATTGATTGTATAAAGCAATGCTCTGAGAATTGGATCTTCAGATTTATTCCTATGTAGATCATTTAAAGTATCAGCTTTCCATTTTTTAAATTTCTCTGCTCGTTCCTTTTCAGAAATAGGAGAGTGGAGATCGTCAACTATTTCATCTGCGTACCTCGCAAAACCATAAAGGGCATGTACAAAAGGACGTTTGGATTTTGGAAGTAATCGGGTTGCTAAAAAATAAGTTTTCCCATGCAGCGCATTCAATCGACGGCATTCTTTAAATGAGGCGACAATTAAAGGGTCAGATATGCCAGCGGCTGCTAATTCATTCATTAAATTAAGCATATCTCTCAACTATTAGTTGAGACTTATCTCCGCAATACGGCGTTTACCTCCACCGATACGCATTGGTAATCGATTACTTTTGAAGCCTCTTCCCTCCTGTTTACGGACAGGCAAAACCGTACGGGGTCGCAAACACCCCCGAAACCAAAACAGAGAGGTAAAAATGCTCGACAGTTTCTTTAAGATCAGCGAGCGTGGATCAACAGTAGGTCGTGAAGTTCGTGGCGGTCTCGTCACTTTCTTCACAATGGCATACATAGTTGCTCTTAATCCGCTGATTCTAGGATTCACTAAGGATGCAGATGGAAAGTTCATCGGCGGACTTGATCATCCTGATCTCCCACTAATTGCCGCTGCAACAGCTTTAGTAGCTGGTGTTATGACAATTTTGATGGGCTTGTTAGGTAATTTCCCATTAGCACTTGCTACTGGACTTGGCCTAAACAGCTTCGTTGCACTTGGAATTGCAACCCGTATGACCTGGGCAGATGCCATGGGTCTTATTGTCCTTGAAGGATTGATTATCACCGTCTTGGTGTTAACCGGATTCCGGCAAGCAGTATTTAAGGCTGTTCCACAACAGATTAAGTACGCAATCTCAGTAGGTATTGGCCTATTT
>CAWULH010000039.1:0-6276 GCA_963923215.1 uncultured bacterium | reverse complement strand
AACCATTCTTAATCTCTACAACGACCTTAGTTCCTTGTTGGCCATCAGAAAGATCCACAATATCTGATATTCCTTGAATCTTTTTCGCTTTAACTAAATCTGCAATCTTCTCCACAATTTTCTCAGGTCCAATGTTGTAAGGCAGTTCTGTTATTACGATTCCTTGTTTTCGGGAAGTTACCTTTTCAATTGTTGCAGTAGCGCGAACTTTGAAGGCACCTCTGCCACTCTCATAGGCATCGGCAATTCCTTCGGCAGCAACAATATGTCCACCAGTGGGAAAATCTGGAGCCGGAACCAACTTCATTAACTGCTTTAACGTCGCCTTTGGATTTTCAATTAATAATTTAGCGGCAGCCACCACTTCATTTAAATTATGTGGGGCCATATTTGTTGCCATTCCAACCGCAATACCTGTTGCACCATTAACAAGTAAGTTTGGAATTGCAGATGGAAGTACAAGCGGTTCGAGAATCTGTCCATCGTAATTCGGACCAAAATCAACGGTATCTTCATCAGATTCATCAACCATCGCCATTGCGGCTGAAGCAAGACGTGATTCTGTGTATCGCATAGCGGCAGGACCCGCATCAAGCGATCCGAAATTTCCGTGTCCATCAATAAATGGAAGTCTCATGGAGAATGTTTGAGCCATGCGGACCATGGCATCATAAATTGCACCGTCACCATGTGGGTGCAACTTTCCCATCACCTCACCAACGGCTCGTGCACATTTAACGTGTCCTTTGTCGGGACGTAATCCCATTTCATTCATCTGATGGAGAATTCGGCGCTGAACTGGTTTTAAACCATCACGGGCATCAGGAAGGGCACGTGAATAAATAACAGAATATGCATACTCCAAAAAAGAATCTGAGAGTTCCTTTGAAACATCAATATCGATGATCTTTCCGGGATTTTCGCCAGCCTTTGGCGCTGCAGTTTTAGTTGTACGTGCCATAGTGGGATATCTTGCCAATAGCGGGCGCCATCTTCGGTTAGGCGCGTAAGGTGCGCTTGTGACTGCTGGCACCCTTGCTTCATTATCCAATTCAGTCTTCGCATCCCTTGGACTTTCCGGAGTTAGCGATGAGTTGGGTATAGGAGAAAGTCCTTCTGGTCGTGAATGTATTGTTTTAATAGATGGAATGGGTTCCCAATTAATTGCACAATATGGGAGAGAGTTTCCGATATTTGGCCAAAGTATTTTTGAAAAAGAACTATCGTCACATTTTCCAACTACTACAACAGTTAACTTAACCTCTCTTGCCACCGGAGTCCTTCCAGGCATCCACGGAATGCTTGGCTACACAGTGAGGGTTCCGCGAAGTGGCGAGCCAGGTCGGTTATTAAATGCGCTGAAGTGGGATGAAAGAGTCGATCCATTGATTTGGCAGAGCGTGCCGACTTTATTTGAAAGAGCAAGCGCGGAGGGAATTT
Source organism: uncultured bacterium (assembly GCA_963923215.1). Lineage (GTDB taxonomy): Bacteria > Actinomycetota > Actinomycetes > Nanopelagicales > Nanopelagicaceae > AAA044-D11. Next base: position 4,836 of record CAWULH010000039.1, on the reverse strand, counting down.
CGACTTCACAAATCTCCGCTAAACGATATGAAGGAACTGGTTTTACAAGGGCGGCACTTAGGGGCGCTAACTATGTAGGTGCAAACCTCATTAGTGAAATATCTGATGAAGCGGCAAAAGTCCTAAGAAAAGAGAAATCTTTTGCATATGTATATATAAATCATTTAGATGTTGCGGGGCATGAAGATGGAGTAGGAAGTGAGAAGTGGCTGATAGCTCTAGCAACAGTAGCCAAACTTCTAACTGAATTAAAAGAGAAATTACCCCCTAGGACTAGAGTCTGGGTAACTGCAGATCATGGCATGGTTAATGCTGATGAAATAATAATTTTCGGGAAAGATAATGATTTAAATAAAGATGTGACTCTTTATGGTGGTGAACCAAGGGCCCGCCATCTATACGTGCGAGATGGGGCGGCGAGAGATGTCATTTCGCGCTATCGAAATTATTTGGGTACAAAGGCAGAGGTATTAAGTAAGGACGAAGCGATATCAAATAATTTGTTCGGTAACCAGATGAGTATTGACAGTGAAGAAAGAATTGGAGACATCATCGTAATTGCGAATGGTGGATTGATACTTGTGGATCCAGAAAGAGTGAAAGAAGAAGCAGGAATGGTTGGTCACCATGGTGGCCTTAGTGAAGTTGAGCGCCTTATTCCTCTGTTGGCTTACTAGAGCCAAACATAATGTCATCCCATGATGGCAACTTAGCTCTAGTACCAACGCCATCGTTTTTCTCAGGAACTTCTTCAAAATCTATTTCAAGTTCCTCTACCACTTCATCTTCAATAACTGTTTCGCGGATATGAACGGATTCTTTTACTGCGACAAGACGTGGTGGATCACTTGGAATAAATCCATTGGATGGAGACTTCGGTCTTTCTGGAACACCTTCACCAATCAACCAACTAGCGGAATCGTCGACCGGATCAATTATTCGATTTGTTAAATCAAAATTCCAATTGGCTTGGGAAACACCTGTGCGAGTTGGATATTGAAGAACCAAATTCCAACTCCCATCAATATTTCTGTATGTATTCCATTCGATTGCTTCCAAATCTGCACCATGCTCAAGGAGTTGCTTTCCGGTAATTTCAGAAAGTGTAGGAGCATTTCCATCTTTGTGAATCTTTGACTTAAGTGCTGTTTCAATGACGTAGGCACGCTCTTGAAGTATTGGTCCAGCAAATTTTTCAATTTTCTCAAGTGGCCAATCGGTAGTTCTTGCAATTGAATCCATGGATTCGCCAGAGCGAAGACGATTTTGAATATCCTTAACGGTGTAACTTGGGCGATCATCCACTGGCGAAACCGAACTTAATCGAGGCGCATTTATTGTAGATTTCAAAGTGTCGCTAATCCGCAGGGAGTAAGAATTTCCATCCTGATCCTCAAGATCAAGATAAGCGCCATCCTCAGATTTACCAATAAGGCGCAAGTCACGTTCATCTGCCACGAGGCAACAATGCCACAAGCACCTCAAAAAACCTCAAAAAATAGGATAAGAACGAACATGGTTAGATAAGAAAGTGGAGATATCACTGCAAAATGAGCTATTGGATTTGGCTAAACGGACAGCCCTGCAGGCTGGTGAACTTTTAAGTGCTCGCCCGGAGAATTTCGAACTTAGTATTAAGAGTAGTGCTATCGATTTTGCAACTCAGATGGATAAGGCAAGCGAGGGGTTAATCGTTTCGACAATTCTTGCTGCAAGACCTCAAGATGGGATTATCGGAGAGGAAGGATCAAATAAGGCAAGTGAATCTGGAATAACTTGGGTTATTGATCCGCTTGATGGAACTGTAAATTATCTTTACAACATGCCGGGATGGAATATCTGTATCGCTGCAAAAGATTCCGAAGGAGTCCAAGTTGGAGTAGTCGCAGCACCGTCGGTAAATGGTTTCTGGTGGGCGCGAAAAGGTGGCGGGGCTTTTTATCATGATAGAAAAATTCACTGCAGCAATCCCAAGGATTTAGAAAGTGCATTAATTGCCACCGGATTTTCATATGATCGAGTAAAGCGAATTGAACAGGCAGAGCTGCTCTCCAAAATCATTCCAAAAGTTCGCGACATTAGAAGACTTGGTTGCGCTGGAACAGATCTTTCTTACGTTGCAATGGGTGTTCTTGATGGCTTTTATGAATATGGTTTAAATGAGTGGGATTACTCAGCAGGTGGATTAATTGCCACCGAAGCCGGTGCACTTATGACGGGGAGAAATGGCGGCGAAGTAGGCAAGGAGATGACTATCGTCGCAGGACCCAGAATCCACGCCCTGCTGACTGCCGAGGTGGGGTAGTCCCGCTCGGAATTGGTGGGGTGGGCTGCTCTGTGGCAAAATACGGCTCTCATTGCGGGAGACTCGCAATTATCGAAAAAAGCATCTGATGAGAATCAGAGAAGCCTTTTAAAAGTATTAGATAGGAATTAAAAATGAACGTGTTAGACGCAGTTGATGCGCCATCGCTACGTAAAGATGTACCAACTTTCCGCGCTGGTGATGAATTAAAAATCCACGTTCGAGTTATCGAAGGAAATAAGAGTCGTATCCAGACTTTCCAAGGCGTGGTTATTTCTCGTCAAGGATCTGGCGTCCGCGAAACTTTCACGATTCGCAAGCTTTCTTATGGTGTTGGTGTAGAGCGTACTTTCCCAGTTCATACTCCTGTTATTGAGAAATACGAAGTTCTTCGTCATGGCGATGTTCGTCGTGCAAAACTTTATTACCTACGCGACCTACGCGGTAAGGCTTCAAAAATTAAGGAACGTCGTGGTGCTGATGGTGAGATCATCGTTACTGAGACTCCAGTAGTGGAAGCTGCTCCGAAAGTGGAAGCTGCAACAGAGACTCCAGTAGTTTCGCAAGAGACACCTGCTGCAGTTGAAGAGACAGCGCCAGAAGCAACTCCAGAAGCGTAATTTCTTAAAAAGTGTTTAAGAAGGGGTCGCTCCTTCGCGAAGTACCAGTAATCATTATTTCTGCGCTGGTTGTATCTGTTTTGGTCAAGACTTTCTTGGTTCATTTCTTCTTTATTCCTTCTGGTTCCATGGAGAACACACTTAAAGTTGGAGATCGAATTGCGGTTAACAAAATTGCAACTTTTTGGAGCGATATAAAACGTGGTGAAGTTGTTGTATTTAAAGATCCGGAAAATTGGTTAGGCGCCGCCCAAGTTACAAAAGATTCTTCTCCGATTGGCAAGATTAAGAGTGGCCTTGAATGGGTAGGAGTTCTCCCTGATCCAGCGAAACAGTACTTAATTAAGAGAACAATCGGCGTTGGTGGCGATCATGTAGTTTGCTGCGATAAAGATGGCTTCCTTCAAGTTAATGGGATTTCAGTACATGAGCCCTACATTTATCCTGGAAATAAACCAAGTGACAGTAATTTTGATGTAACAGTTCCAAAAGGATTTATCTGGGTGATGGGCGATCATCGCGGCGCGAGCGCAGATTCACGTTTCCATACAAATGATTCACATAAGGGGATGGTTCCTCTTAAAGATGTTGTAGGAAGAGCTGAATTTGTTATTTGGCCATTTAATCATCTGGCATTTCTGCCAACCGGAAAAGACCTTTCAGCTATCCCAGTAGTGAAGTAAATGATTGAGGCAACTCTGATTGCTTCCGGTATCTCCAAAATCGCAGGTTGCGATGAAGCAGGGCGTGGGCCCTGTGCAGGTCCATTAGTTGTTGCAGCAGTAAACCTTCAATTCCCACTTCATGAATCACTTGAAGAAATTAGAGATTCGAAAGAGTTGAGTGAAGGCAAACGCGAGAATCTTTATGATTTAATAATCGAGAACGCACTCTCTTATTCAATAATTGAAATTTCTCCAGCAGAGATAGATGCAAAAGGACTTCACAAATGTAATTTGGAAGGTATGCGAAGAGCAATTTCGACTCTAAAAATAGAGCCAGATTATGTGTTAACAGATGGGTATCCAATTGATGGGCTAGATAGGCCAACTCTCGCAATATGGAAAGGGGATCAAGTCTCAATTACGGTCGGAGCTGCTTCAATTCTGGCTAAGGTTTATCGTGATCGGAAAATGATATTACTTGATAAGAAATATCCAGGTTATGGATTGGCAGAGCACAAAGGGTATATAACTGCCAGGCATACGGCGGCAATAAATCAACTTGGAGTTACAGAAATACATCGGAAATCCTTCGCAAATATTCAAGAGATTATTAACAGGTAGCCCCTCTCCACAATTTAAAAAGAGACCTTAAAAAATAATAAAAAGCACCCTTAGTCTCAACCACCATGGGGCGCAATCAAGAACTTGGTGCTCGGGGAGAAGATTTAGTCGCAAATTATTTGGTTGAACATGGATACCAAATAATTGATAGGAATTGGCGAATCAAAGAGGGTGAAATTGATTTGATTGCCAAGAGCAGAAATGGGAGTTACTCATTTGTTGAAGTTAAAACCAGAAGTAGCCTGGCCTTTGGTCATCCTTTAGAAGCAATCACAAAAGAAAAGGCCCATCGGCTTCAGTGTTTGGCCCTGGCTTGGTTGGCTCTCAATAATCAATTTGGTTCCGAATACTTAATCGACTGTGCAAGTGTATTGATTGCAAATGGAAGAATCGAAATTGACTATCGCAAGGGAATACTTTAAGTGGCAGTATTCAAAAGTCAGACCATCTCTTTAATTGGATTAGTTGGTGAGTTAATCACTGTCGAGGTTGATATTTCTGATGGACTACCAAATTTCACACTTCTTGGACTTCCTGACACTGCTTTAAATGAGTCTAAGGAACGAGTCCGTACTGCAATAACAAATTCGAATCTTAAGTGGGTAAATCGAAAGACTACAGTTTC
>CAWULH010000038.1:0-6373 GCA_963923215.1 uncultured bacterium | reverse complement strand
TCACTTGCTGGACAAGATGCATTCAACCCTAAGAAGGGTTCAATCGCAGTTCGCAAGGACTCAAATCCAAAGCTATACGATGCATACCTACAATCAGCAATGAAGGATTGGAAGACACTTGATACTCAAGCTGGCTCAATCGTTCACGGTGTAATGGGTAACAATGCGTTCATGGCTGCTTACGACTCTGCTGTAGGTAAGTTCTACCAAGCAGGTGCAAAGGCATCTGGAATCGCAGGATTCCAGAAGGACCTAGCGGCTGCTTATGCAACAGGTCAAGCTGCTTAATTAGTTTAAAAACTAATTAGAAATTAGAGGTTCTGGTGGGGAGTAATCCCCACCAGAACTTCGAACTTTTACGGGAAAGTTCACATGAAATCCCCTTACATAAAGTCTTTTAAATGGTTAAAGTCCGACCTAATTACAGGACTTTTTAGGTAGAGAGGTCACGGCTGAGTGGCAAGTTTGGTTGCACGGAAAAGTAGGCACGTAAATAACCCGTGGGGTGGTTTTTTCTTCGTCTTACCATCGATTTTGGCGATGGCAATTTTCGTCTATGGAATGATTATTTGGACGGTAAATGTTTCACTCGGCAAAAAGACCAATGCATATACAACTGCAAAAGGCTACGTTGGACTTAAAAACTATCGTGATTTATTTGCCGACACTGAATTCACTCACGCATTTGGAAATCTCTTAAAATTCACTGGCGTATTCATGGCCGGCACATTAGTTGTCGGCTTAATCATGGCTCTTCTGCTCGAGAAAGGGATTCGAGGCGAAGGCTTCTTCCGCTCAATTTATTTATATCCAATGGCCATTTCATTTATTGCTATGGGAACTTCTTGGCGATGGTTGATGGACTCAACCAAGGGTGATCAAGCAACCGGTTTGAACAAACTCTTTCACATGGGTCATTTAGATTTCTTACAAAGTAATTGGTACTCATCCGATAGCGGTGCGATGTTTGCGATGGCACTTCCCGCTATCTGGCAGATGTCTGGCTACATCATGGCTCTTTTCCTTGCTGGATTCCGTGGTATTCCAGACGAAATAAGAGAAGCGGCCCGAGTTGATGGTGCTTCTGAATTTCAGATTTATAAGAGTGTGCTTTTTCCACAATTACGCCCAACATTTCTTACAGTCCTAATTATTTTAGGCCATATTTCTATGAAGATATTTGATTTAATTTATGGAATTGCCTCTAAGTCTTACATAACTAAAGTTCTTGCAATCTACATGTGGCAGGTTATCTTTGATTTCCAAAATTTTGCAAAAGGTGCAGCCATCGCGATGTTCATCTTCGTTCTAATTGCAATCGTTGTGATTCCATATTTGATCTATGTGGTTAAGACAGAGGAGAATAAGTAATGACTACTCTTGCCGACCGTATAGGTACTAAAGATATTACGAGGAATAAGCGGAGCCTCTCAGGCAAAGAGAAGGGAATGCTTACTTTCCGTTACTTTGTTTTAATCTTCCTAGTCTTCTTTGCAATTTCCCCGATTTACATCATGGTAGTTAATTCATTTAAAGGAATCACCGGTGTATCTCAATCAGCTGCTTGGACGATACCAACAAAACTAGATTTCAAAGCTTGGGGACCCGTCTGGGATAATTTAAAAGGCTCAATGGCGAGAACGTTATTTTTCGTTGTCCAATCCTCAATTATTTCAGCAATCATTGGATCGATAAATGGTTATGTATTTTCCAAGTGGAGATTCCGCGGATCGACAATAATTTTCACAACATTCCTTTTCGGAATGTTTATTCCTTATCAAGCTATTATGATTCCGCTGACTCAATTTAATAATGCCGTTGGGTTAACTGGTTCAATTTATGTTCTGGTTTTTGCTCACGTCGTTTACGGTATTCCAATCTGTACTCTGATTTTCCGTAACTATTACGCAGGTATTCCAACCGAAATTATCGAAGCAGCCCGTGTTGATGGTGCTGGAATGGTGAAGATTTTCCGAACCATTATCTTGCCGCTATCTGCACCTGCATTTGTTGTTGTATTAATCTGGCAGTTCACCTCTGCTTGGAACGACTTCTTATTCGCAATCTTCTTAACTGGTGGATCACCTAAGTTATCTGTTGCAACTACAGCCCTTAACTTCATTACTGGTTCAGGAAATCAGGTCTACTATGGAAATAATATGACCGCATCGTTAATTGTTTCGATTCCAACTTTGCTCGTCTATATGTTCCTTGGACGTTACTTCCTACGTGGAATGTTGGCTGGTTCGCTAAAGGGTTAGTTCCAAGCGAAAGCAGACCGTGCCATCAGCAATTAAGTTATCCAAAGTCATTAAAGACTTTGGTGAGGTTCGCGCTGTCTCCGGAGTAGATCTAGAAGTAAAACATGGTGAATTCTTCACAATGCTCGGCCCATCAGGTTCGGGTAAGACAACCGTCCTTCGGATGATTGCTGGTTTTGAATTACCTACCTCTGGAAAGATTGAAATTGATGGAGTGGATGTAAGTAATACGCCACCATTTAATAGAGATGTAAATACAGTTTTTCAAGATTATGCACTATTTCCACATATGTCAGTTCTTGAAAATATTGAATACGGTCTAAAAGTTAAGAAGATTGATAAGAGTGAAAGGAAATCTCGAGCACTTGCTGCACTTGAACGAGTAAAACTATCTGGATTTGATTCGCGTAAACCATCCCAATTAAGTGGTGGGCAACGTCAGCGTGTGGCTCTTGCCAGAGCATTAGTAAACGAACCAAAAGTTCTTCTACTTGATGAACCTCTTGGTGCATTGGATTTGAAATTACGTCATGAAATGCAATTAGAATTAAAAGAAATTCAGCGAGCAGTTGGAATTACTTTTATTTTTGTGACCCATGATCAAGAAGAAGCGTTAACCATGTCTGATCGAATTGCCGTATTTAATAATGGGAATATCGTGCAGGTAGGAAGCGCAAAAGAGATTTATGAGAATCCCAATTCCCAATTTGTTGCAGAGTTTGTGGGCATATCAAATTTAATTCACCGAGATGGAAAAGTATTTAGTATCCGGCCAGAGAAAATTAAGTTAGGCAATTCGGAAAATGCCAATAGGGCGGAAGTTTTTGGCGTCTCCTTCTTAGGTCCACTCACGCGTATTGAAACCCGACTTGCAGGCGGTGACTTGCTTACACTAATGCTTATTAATGATGGAGTAACTAAGATACCAACTGTAGGAGAGCAGATAGAGATTTCTTGGGATCGCGAAAGCGAATTTCAGGTTAGATAATAAAAGGAGCAGAAATGAAATCAAAGCGAGTCATAATCTCGGTAGTTGCAGCAGTGGGACTCTTAGTCTCAGGTGCTACCTCTACTATCGCAGCTTCGGTTCCAAACGTTCCAATGCTGAAATCACTTGGTAAAGGTGAGGGTGCATTGAATTTAATCGTTTGGGCTGGATATGCCGAAAATGGTAGCAATGACAAAACTGTTGATTGGGTAAACCCATTTACCAAGGCAACTGGTTGCAAAGTTAATGCGAAGACAGCCGGAACTTCTGATGAAATGGTTTCATTGATGAAGACTGGCGGATATGACGGAGTTTCCGCATCTGGTGATGCATCACTTCGATTAATTTACGGTGGACAAGTTGCACCAGTTAACACCGCACTTGTTCCAAATTACGGAACAATCTCATCATTCCTAAAGAACCAGAAGTGGAACTCGGTGAATGGAGTTATGTATGGGGTTCCTCATGGTTGGGGTGCAAATGTTCTTGCATATAACCCTGCAAAGGTGAAGAAGCCAACATCTTGGTCAGTTGTATTTGAGGCGAACTCTCCATACAAAGGAAAGATCACAGCATATGACTCACCAATTTATATTGCTGATGCTGCAATGTACTTAATGGCAAAGAATCCATCACTTGGAATTAAGAATCCATACGCATTAGATGATAAGCAATTAGCGGCTGCGGTGGGAGTACTGAAGACTCAGAAGAAGATTATTGGTGAATATTGGTCTGATTACACCAAATCAGTTCAGTCATTTGAATCTACAAATACTCTTCTTGGATCTTCTTGGCAAGTGATTGCAAATACAATTAATGGTGGAAAGAAAGTTAAAGTTGAATCAACTGTTCCATCAGAAGGTGCTACAGGTTGGTCAGATACTTGGATGATTTCTTCTAAGTCAAAGCATCCAAATTGCATGTACCAATGGATGAACTGGATTACCTCACCAAAGGTAAATGCACAGGTTGCAGAGTATTTTGGTGAAGCTCCTTCACAGACACTTGCTTGCCAACAGACTGCAGATAAGAATTTCTGTTCGACTTATCATGCAACTGATGCAGCATATGCAGGCAAGATCTGGTACTGGACAACACCTACTGCTGATTGTGTAGATGGACGCGGAAAGATCTGCACCGACTATGCAAAATGGACGCAAGCTTGGACATCCGTAAAGGGTTAATCCAAATTTGCTAAATCGAATCTCGAGTTGGCTTTACCGCCACTCAAAGGTACGGGTGGCGCTTTTATTAGCGCTACCCGTATTTTGGTTGTTGGTCGCTTACTTAGGTTCGCTTTTTGTAATGCTTATATCCAGTTTCTGGAGCGTTGACTCATTTACTGGAAATATCAATCATTCATTTTCGTTAGGTAATTTCCACCAACTAATTTCAGATCCGGTTTATCGGGGGATAGCACTCCGCTCAATCTCAGTTGCTCTTTTCGTAACAATTCTTGATGCGCTACTTGCTTTACCAATCGCCATTTTTATTTCAAAAGTTTTACAGCCAAGATTTAGAAATGTCGTTATCTCTTTAATTTTGATTCCACTCTGGGCTAGTTATCTAGTAAAAAGTTATGCCTGGCGGAGCATGTTCAGTAATGGTGGAGTTCTCTCATGGATTCTAAAGCCATTTGGAATAACACCACCAGGTTTTGGAATCTTTGCAACAACTATGACTCTGGCTTATCTCTGGTTGCCTTACATGATTCTCCCAATCTATGCAGGTCTAGAGCGACTTCCAAATTCACTTCTAGAAGCTTCAAGTGATTTAGGTGCACCTGCCTGGAAAACTTTCCGCGCAATAATTCTTCCCATTATTTACCCTGCAATTATCGCTGGATCAATATTTACTTTCTCACTCTCGTTAGGTGATTACATAGTTGTAAAAATCGTTGGCGGCACTTCGCAACTAGTGGCAAATGTAATTGCAGATAACGTCGGAGTTGCTGGAAATCTCCCATTTGCAGCGGCTATGGCGATCCTTCCAATCTCCACGATTCTTCTTTACTTATTTATAGTAAGACGGACCGGCGCATTGGAGAACTTCTAATGTACTTATCCAAGCGAGCAAAAGTCGCACTTGCAGTTCTTTCGCTTGGGACTCTTGGCTTTATTTACTTGCCATTAGTTGTAGTCGTGATTAGTTCATTTAATCCATCGCGTACTTTCTCCTGGCCACCAACTTCACTCTCATTTCACTGGTGGCAACAGATTGGAAGTAGCAAGGGAGTACTTCCAGCAATTATCTCGTCGGTAAAAGTTGGTCTTGCTGCAACTTTTATCGCCTTAATCTTAGGTAGTTGTATTGCATTTGCTGTTTCTAGATATAACTTTTATGGGAAGAACACACTTTCTCTGTTGGTAATTTTCCCGATAGCACTTCCTGGTGTAGTCACCGGTATTGCCTTAAATACCACTCTACATACACTTCTAGATCCAATGCAGAAAGAGTTGGCACTCTGGACAATTGTTATCGGACATGCAACTTTCTGTATCGTCGTGGTTTATAACAATGTTCTTGCAAGACTTAGAAGATTAGGTGGAACTTTTGAGGAGGCCTCACAAGATTTAGGGGCAAATGCTTTTCAGACATTTAGGTATGTAACTCTTCCTCTTATTAGTTCTGCACTCGTTGCGGGAGGCTTGCTCGCTTTTGCTCTATCTTTTGATGAGATTGTCGTAACTACATTTACTGCAGGTCCTGCATCCCAAACTCTGCCACTCTGGATATTTAATAATCTATTTAGGCCAAATCAGGCGCCAATAGTTAACGTAGTTGCAACCATTTTAATTCTGGTATTTATTCTTCCGGTCTGGTTAAGTCAGAAGTTAAGTCAGGATTCGGCAGGCGGCGGCCGAATTTAGAGAACTCCGTATTTAGCAAAAGCAGCTGAAGGTGACATACCCGCTTTAACCGCTTTTCTAAATTCAGATTCGCCAGCGTTCTTAGCCCGCACTGCTTCAACTACTTGATCAATAATTTTGGATGGCACGACAGTTACGCCATCAATATCTCCGACAATTAAGTCCCCAGGATTAATTGCAACCCCATCAATTACTCCAGGAACATTATGTTCGCGTACTTCATATCGACCATTGATATCAACTGGCGTCGCACC
>CAWULH010000037.1:0-6415 GCA_963923215.1 uncultured bacterium | reverse complement strand
AAGGGACATGAAGAGGTTGAGGGCACAGCAGGTGAAGCCCCGGATCGAGTTATTTTGGTAGATGGAATTGATTCAATTGATTCAATTAAAGTTCCTGATGAAAATAAAGTTGCTTGGCTATCTCAGACCACGTTATCCGTCGATGAAACTCTAACTATGGTTTCTGCGCTAAAAAAGCGATTCCCAAATCTTATTGACCCGCCAAGTGATGACATCTGTTATGCAACTCAGAATCGGCAAGGTGCGATAAAGCAGATAGCTCCTCAAGCAGATTTAGTTCTTGTTGTCGGTTCAAAGAATTCTTCTAATTCAGTCCGACTTGTTGAAGTTGCATTGGAATATGGAGCAAAGGCTAGTTATTTAATTGATTACGCATCAGAGGCGAAAGAAGATTGGTTAACAGGGGTTAAAACCGTTGGAGTTACAAGTGGTGCTTCGGTACCAGAGATTCTGGTTAAAGATTTATTAAGTTGGCTCGCAGAACGTGGATATGGTGAAGTTGAGACCATTACTGCTATAGAAGAGTCACTTATATTTGCGATACCGCAAGAGCTTCGTAGAGATTTAAAAGCAGCCGGTAAGTAATTAATTTCGTTTTAAAAAATAACCAGCCCAACCAATAACTGCACTTGTAATCAAATATGGTGCAACGCTTGCCATTGAGGTGACGAGGTCCAGTCCAATGCGGGTCGGATGGAGACCTGCTCCACCAAAAATCGACATGATAAAAATAGTGGAAAAGAGAAATGCGATTGGTGGATTTATTGCATTAGTTAAAGATGTACCTTCACGTCCCAAAATTAAACCTGCGATTGTCAGAAATATTAGGAATATTCCAGTAAATAATCCAACTTTTGTTATTGCATATTCAATGGATTCGACAATAAAAATTATTATCCCTTGGAGAAGGACAATTCCAGCACCTTTTAATCCGGGGCCAGCAATGGCCTTTGATCTGGCTTGATTAATTAATGCGCTCATTACTCTTCCAATTCTAATTTACGATTTAATTGACGGACATTATTTTCAACTGGTTCAATCGGAGTTAAATCTCGCCCTTGAACATCCAATTCTTTCATCCGCCTTGCAGTTCGGACAACTGTAGTCTCGGCAGATGGAATCATTTCATTATAAGCCTTAACCGCACTCTCTAGGCGATCACCAACAGTTTCAATTCGATCATAAAGACTTCCAAGATCTTTCATAAATTTAACTGCTTCATCTCTTACCAATTCGGCATTTTCTGCGACTTTATTCTTACTATAAATAAAACTGACGGTACGGAGTAATGCCATCATATTTGCTGGAGTCGCCACAGTTACATTTAATTTGAAACATTGGGATAGGAAATCTGGAATTGCATTTACCGCTTCGATATAAATTGCATCAATTGGTAGGTAAAGAATTACAAAATCTGCAGAGTTACCCTTCTCTGCATAACGGCGTTTTGCCAGAGCCTCTGCATGTTTTAGAAGATCCTTGGCATGAAGTAGAAGAAGTTCTTTTCTACGCTCCTCATCCTCAGTTTCAAAGGCTTCATAGAACCTTTCAAATGGGAATTTAGAGTCAATAAATATCTTACTTGGACTATTTGTATTTACAGTTATATCTGGCCGGGCTGCACCATCTTCATCTGATTCAATATTGGTCTGTCTAACAAAGTGGTATGGCTCTATCAGTCCAGCACTTTCTAAAAGGGTCTCTAAATGTAATTCACCATATCTGCCTCGCGCTTGCGAGGAGGAGAGTGCGCCTGCAATTGATTTGGTCTGCTTTGCCAAATTTTCATTTTCAATTGCCATCTGTTTCATCTGCTGGGCTAATAATGTTTCAGATTGAATCCTGCGACGATCGGCATCACTAGCCTCTTCAGATAATTTCTTTACGGCATTCTGCATCTCTTCTAATTTATTTTTGATTGAAATCTCTTCTGTTGCTTTTTCTAATTGTGTCCGCAATTCTTTTTCAACAGCACCGTTATTTCTTCCGCGCATTGCGAAAAAAACAGATGCACCACCAAGGGCGATTCCAATTATTAAGCCAAATATGAGGTTATTAACGCCATTCATATGCGTATCGTGGCATTTGGTCCCGACAAAGCCCCGTAGGCTTTACCCCTCGTGAGCCTCTCAATTGGAATCGTCGGACTGCCAAATGTGGGTAAGTCGACCCTTTTTAATGCGCTCACCAAGAATAATGTCCTCGCGGCCAACTACCCATTTGCAACCATTGAACCAAATGTTGGCGTTGTTGGTGTTCCAGATGAGCGTCTTGCGGTACTTGCCAAAATTTTTAGTTCAGAGAAAATTTTGCCGGCAACAGTCTCCTTTGTTGATATCGCCGGAATTGTTAAAGGTGCATCAGAGGGCGCTGGACTTGGTAATAAGTTTCTTGCAAATATTCGGGAGACCGATGCCATCTGTCAGGTAATCCGTGTTTTTAATGATGGCGACGTTGTCCACGTGGATGGTCGAATTGACCCTAAAGAAGATATTGCAACAATTAATGCCGAACTCTGCTTAGCCGATTTACAAACCATCGATAAGGCATTGCCAAGACTTGAGAAAGAGGCAAAGACGGCAAAAGAAAAAGTGCCAGTAATTTCCGCATGTAAAGAGGCCATCGCAGTATTAAATGATGGGAAATTATTAAGTGGATCAAAGATAGATCTTGCCCTTTTACAAGAATTACATTTATTAACCGCAAAACCTTTCCTTTATGTATTTAATGTTGATGCTGCTGAATTGGCAGATGAGAAATTACGTATGGAGTTATCAGCACTAGTTGCTCCTGCCGAAGCAATATTTTTGGATGCCAAGACAGAGGCCGAACTTGCTGAGTTGGATGATGTAGATGCGATGGAGTTATTGTCTGCAGTCGGGCTAACTGAACCAGGACTCGCAACTCTGGCACGAGTTGGTTTTAATACTTTAGGCCTGCAAACTTATTTAACTGCCGGGCCAAAAGAGGCGCGTGCTTGGACAATACATAAAGGTGATACTGCACCTGTTGCTGCAGGTGTTATCCATACAGATTTTCAAAAAGGATTTATCAAGGCAGAAATAGTTCATTTCAAAGATCTGGTTGAAGCTGGATCAATGAAGGAAGCACAGGCGCATGGAAAGGTGCGCATGGAAGGTAAGGATTACGTCATGCAAGATGGAGATGTTGTGGAGTTTAGATTTAATGTCTAATTTAAAAAACCGTGATGAGTTAAGAAACGTTGCCATTATCGCCCACGTTGACCATGGAAAAACAACCTTGGTTGATGCGATGTTATGGCAGTCAGGTGCATTTGCTGCATATAAAGAACAGAGCGAAGGTAAAGATCGCGTTATGGATTCAATGGATCTAGAACGTGAAAAGGGAATCACTATCCTTGCAAAGAACACCGCGGTAAAGCGTGGAAATCAGATTGTTAACATCATTGATACCCCAGGCCACGCAGATTTCGGTGGTGAAGTTGAACGCGGACTTGAAATGGTCGATGGCGTATTACTTCTTGTTGATGCGTCTGAAGGTCCACTCCCACAGACTCGATTTGTACTACGAAAAGCACTCTCGAAAAATCTTCCAGTTATTCTCGTAATTAATAAGGTAGATCGTCCGGATGCGCGTATCGCAGAAGTTGTTGATGAAGCGTATGAATTATTTTTAGATTTAGATGCAAATGAGGAGCAGATTGATTTCCCAGTTGTCTATGCATCAGCAAAGGCGGGACGGGCATCTTTAACTCGACCAGAGAATGGCGGAATGCCAGATAAAGAGAATTTAGATATTCTCTTTGAAACAATTTTTAACACGATTCCAGCACCGGTTTATCACGAAGGTGCGCCCCTACAAGCACATGTAACTAACTTGGATTCATCTCCTTATCTTGGACGTCTTGCACTCTGCCGCGTCCGTGAAGGTGAGATTAAAAAGGGAGAACAGGTTGTCTGGATTAAAACTGATGGAACGCAAGAGCGGGTAAAGATTTCAGAACTATTAATGACCGATGGACTTGAACGAGTACCAGCAGAGAAAGCCGGCCCCGGTGACATTATTGCGGTTGCTGGTATTGAGACTATTACTCTTGGCGAGACACTCGCTGATCCAGAGAATCCAATTCCACTGCCATTAATTACAGTTGATGAGCCATCTATCTCTATGACTGTAGGTATCAACACTTCACCACTTGCAGGTCAAGATGGAACTAAATTAACTGCCCGCTTAGTTAAGAATCGCCTTGATCAAGAGTTAGTAGGTAACGTTTCATTACGTGTTTTAAATACCGACCGTCCTGATACATGGGAAGTACAGGGACGTGGTGAATTACAACTTGCTGTTCTTGTTGAAATTATGCGACGAGAAGGTTTTGAATTAACTGTTGGTAAGCCACAGGTAGTTGTTAAGACAATTGACGGCAAAATCAACGAACCAATGGAGCGTTTAACAATTGATGCTCCTGAAGACTATCTCGGAGTTATCACTCAATTGATGGCACTTCGTAAGGGCCGAATGGAACAGATGGTTAATCACGGTACTGGTTGGATCCGAATGGATTACAAAGTCCCATCACGTGGACTTATCGGATTCCGTACCGAATTCTTAACTGAGACTCGCGGAACAGGTTTACTACACCACGTATTTGATGGGTACGAACCATGGCATGGAGATTTACGTACTCGGCCAACTGGTTCGCTGGTATCTGATCGTCGTGGTCCAGTAACTTCATATGCATTATTTAGTTTGCAAGAACGCGGAACAATCTTCGTTCAAGTTGGTGATGAAGTTTATGAAGGAATGGTTGTTGGGGAAAATGCGCGCCCAGAAGATATGGATGTAAATGCGGTGCGCGAGAAGAAGTTAACAAATATGCGCTCTGCAGGTGCCGATGAATTGGAACGTTTAATTCCGCCAAAATTATTAAATATGGAGCAGGCCTTGGAATTCTGTCGCGAAGATGAATGTATTGAAGTGACGCCAAAGATGGTCCGAGTTCGAAAGGTACACCTCTCGCAAACTGATCGTGCCCGTGCTGTCTCACTCAAGAAAAAAGCAAACGCGCAAGAATAAAAAATTCACCTTTCTCTTGAATATATTACTTATGAAGTAAGAGAATTAACTCATGAGTAAAAGTGCTGAACGTATAGGTATCAATCTTTTAAATTCAGCAGGAATTTCTATCAATGGAACTGAACCAGATTCAATTCACATCAAAAATTCAAAATTTTTCCAGAGAGTAATCAAAGAGCGTGAATTGGGCCTCGGTGAAAGTTATATGGATGGCTGGTGGGAGTGCCAGAACATAGATCAGATGTTAACTAAGTTATTAAATTTTGATATCCAGAAGAAATTGCAAATTTCTTGGACTGTTACCTGGCATTTAGCAAAAGGACTTCTCTGGAATTTTCAAACCAAATCAAGGGCAGCAGATA
Source organism: uncultured bacterium (assembly GCA_963923215.1). Lineage (GTDB taxonomy): Bacteria > Actinomycetota > Actinomycetes > Nanopelagicales > Nanopelagicaceae > AAA044-D11. Next base: position 995 of record CAWULH010000037.1, on the reverse strand, counting down.
ACGCCAAGTTTCATTACAACATCGGAAATGATCTTTATGAACGAATGCTGGATAAGGAGATGGTTTATAGCTGCGGCTACTGGGATGGATCTCGAAATCTTAATGAAGCCCAAGAGAATAAATTAGATTTAATCTGCCAGAAACTTCAGCTTCGGCCCGGCATGAAAGTTTTAGATATTGGTTCTGGCTGGGGTGGTTTCCTACGGCATGCCGCAAAAAATTATGGTGTGACTGGTTACGGAATTTCACCAGCAGATAATCAAGTAAATCTGGCCAGAGCTAAAGCTGGAAAATTAAAGGTTGAGTACCACCAATTAGATTACCGAGATTTGACTGGCAAATTTGATCGGATAGTTTCAATAGGAATGATGGAACATGTTGGTCCTAAAAATTATAAGACTTTCTTTAATAAGTGCGAAGAGTTATTAAATCCGGATGGAATGATGCTCCACCACACAATTACTGCAAATTCACCAACTGCGAGCACTAATGCCTTCTTCGATAAATACATCTTTGCTGGTGGTGTGCTTCCATCTTTGACTGGAATCTCAAAAACTGTTGATGATAAATTTATAATTGAAGATGTTCATAACTTTGGACCAGATTACGATTTAACTCTCATGCAATGGCATAAGAATATAAATGCTAAATGGCATGAGATTCCAAGTTATGATTTGAGATTCCAACGGATGTGGAACTTCTACTTATTGGCTTCAGCAGCAGCGTTCCGAGCAAGGAATATTCAACTTCTACAGGTCGTTTTCAGGAATCTCCACTCACCCGGAACTTATTCTGGAATTCGGTAGGAAGTAGTGGGCACCACGCTCGCCAGTGCCTAGCCTTTAGAACTTTGTCGGAGGTTTTGGGTTAGATAACGCCATGGCCATTCCTAAAGTCGAGCTAGTGCACCGAGGTGCTGTAGATCGCAAATTTTTGGCCAATGAAAATCAAGAATCAGTAATAAATCATTCAGGTTCTCCATTAGTTGTTTATGG
>CAWULH010000036.1:0-6477 GCA_963923215.1 uncultured bacterium | reverse complement strand
CGTAAACCACTACCGAGGACCAATTTCAATCGGTAGAAGTTGTCGTTGGTTTATTTAGCGGCGAATACCAAGCTTGTCGATAATCGCTCTGTAACGTGTCACATCAGTCTTTGCAAGATATTGCAAGATACGACGACGCTTACCAACGAGCAACAGAAGACCACGACGATTATGGTGATCGTTCTTATTAGTCTTTAGGTGCTCTGTTAATTCATCAATTCTTGTTGAAAGGAGTGCAACTTGTGCCTCAGGACTTCCTGTGTCAGTAGCGGAAGCTCCGTACTTTGAAACAATCTCTTTTTTCTTTGCAGGTGTTAATGCCATTTATTTCTTCCTTCTACTTTCACGAGGGCCCCGGTTTTCTACGCGACGCACAATTTCTCGCTTTCGTGCGAGAAGGCTACCAGCGGTCCTTATACATATTGAAATCGGTCTAAATTTATGCGGAGAATCCCGTCAATCTTGCCGCTTCAATACAGTCCTCTTTCATCTGCACTAAAAGTTCGTCAAGTGAATTAAATTTCAATGTATCGCGTAATCTAAAACCAAATTCAATTTTTGCGCTCTTATCGTATAAATCTAAACCAATCTGGTTAATTGCATAAGCTTCTACTTGCCTACCTCGAATTCCTGGAAACGTTGGATTTGTACCAATTGAAATTGCAGCATGCCAGGTTTCATTTTCAACTGTTAACCAACCTGCATAAACTCCATCTGCAGGTACACAAGCAAGATTTGAAAGTCCAAGATTTGCAGTTGGATATCCGATTTCGCGTCCACGTTTCTCGCCATGAACAACTGGTCCTACTAAGTAATGTGGCCGGGTAAGCAATTCACTCGCCCTCTCGATATCCCCATCAATAATCAAATTCCTTATACGAGTTGAGGATATTGGATTACCTCGATTCTCCTCTAACTTAAGAATCGTTGTTTCGAACTCTTTATAATCTCTTAAATTTTCAGCATGCCCTTCGGCTTTAAATCCATAAGTAAAGTTTTCACCGACAATTACATGGTCTGCTTTCAATTGCCCAATTAACACTTTTTTAACAAATTCATCTGGGCCAAGTGCTGCAAACTCTTTTGTAAATTCGATGACTTCAACTTTTGATGCTCCATGTTTTTTCAGAAGAGATACTCGGTCCGAAAGTGGAATTAACTCTCTTGGTGTTCGTTCAGGTGCAATAACCGAAGTTGGGTGTGGATAGAAAGTCAATGCAGTGACTTCACCCTTACTCTGGGCAATCTTCAATAACTCTTGATGGCCTAAATGAACACCATCAAAGATTCCTATCAGAACCGCATTGGACATTTCTTTATTCTTTCACGTTTACCAGGGAGGGAAAACTCAATAACTTTCCCCCTTGATCTTTATTAGTGAGGAGTGCCGCAAATTCACCATTTACTTTATAGGCGGCTGTAACTTCATTTTCCGATGGTGAAATTGACCTTCCAAAAAAGATTTCTCTCTCCTCTTCGGGTGTTAAATTCCTTGAAGGCAAGATTCGGTTAAGTCCATCTGCAATTGATATCAATTTTGCATCTTCTAATAATGCGCTCTCTTCTGATGTGAATGGAGAAACTTCACTTCGATTTAATTTAATTAGATGTCCACCATTATTTAAAGATAGTCCAAGATCCCTCGCAATTGATCGTATATATGTACCGACTGAACAGGCCACTTCAATTTCAATGTCTATATATTTTCCTGACCGTTCAATTTTCTTTATGACAAGTTCGAAAATTTCAATCGGACGAGCTGGGATATCAACTATTTCTCCAGCTCTGACTCTCTCGTGTGCAGATTTTCCATCTATTTTTATAGCAGATACAGCTGTTGGTTTCTGCATAATTTTTCCAATAAATTTATTTAATTGGCTGCGGATTGCATCATCAGTAATTGCAGAAATATCAAATGAATTTAAGAGTTCGCCTTCTTTATCATCAGTTGTTCTACTCTCACCTAGTCGAATCGTCGCCTCATATCGTTTTCTACCCTCGACAATAAAATTCAGTAGTCGAGTTCCAATTCCAACTCCAAGAACCAGCACTCCAGTAGCCATTGGGTCCAATGTGCCCGCGTGGCCAATCTTCTTTGTCTGTAATTTTTTTCGTGCCTTAGCAACTACATCGTGGCTGGTTAGGCCACCTTCTTTATTAATTATTAGGAATCCGTCACTCATGGTGTTTGTAAGGATCAACATCGCCTATTGGCTTTGCACCCTCACGTAATTTGCGGAGCTCTGCATCTTTCTTTGCAACCTCTGACATCAACTCATTCATCGCACTTGCAGATTCCTGTAACCCATCCTGAATAAATTCAAGAGTGGGCGTAATTCGAAGCCCAAGTGCTTTTCCAACTTCTGAACGGAGCATTCCGCTCGCTGATTTCAATGCTGCAGCACTTGATTCATGAGCATTTGCATCACCGTAAACAGTGTAGAAAATAGATGCGTTCTGCAGATCTCCTGTAACACGAACATCAGTGATCGTCACAAAACCTAATCGTGGATCTTTAACACGTGATTCAAGTGCAGCCGCAACTATTTCGCGAATTCGATCTGCAACTTTAAGAGGTCGATTAGATGGCATTCTTATGCCCGCTTCTTCTCGCGCATCTCATAAGTCTGAATTAGATCGCCAACTTGAAGATCTTTAAAGGAACCAAGTCCGATACCGCACTCGTATCCTTCCTTTACTTCAGTAGCATCATCCTTGAAACGACGAAGTGATTCCACAGTTAAATCTTCGCCGACTACAACGCCATCGCGAAGTGTTCTTGCTTTGGCATTTCGCTTAATGAATCCATCAACCACAATACTTCCAGCGATATTTCCAAATTTAGAACTTCTAAAGATTTCTCGGATCTCGGCAGAACCAGTGGTGATCTCTTCAAACTCTGGCTTGAGTAGACCTTTAAGTGAAGCCTCAATCTCTTCGATTGCCTTATAGATAACGTTGTAGAAACGAATTTCCACACCTTCAGCATCTGCAAAAACTGCAGTTTGCGGTTCTGGCTTAACGTTAAATCCAATAATTACAGCGGTTGATGCAGAAGCAAGAGTTACATCACCCTTGGTGATCGCACCAACGCCGCGGTGAATTACTCGTAGATCTACATCAGCGCCAACATCGAGCTGCATTAATGCATCTTCCAATGCTTCCACCGAGCCAGATACGTCGCCCTTAATAATCAAATTCAAAGTAGAGATCTTTGATTGATCCATAAAGTCTTCTAGCGAAACTTTCTTCCGAGCTTTAGCGAGTTGTGCATTTCGCATTGCTAATTGACGTTTCTCTGCAATCTGACGTGCAGTTCGATCATCTTCTGCAACAATGAAAGTGTCGCCTGCTGACGGAACAGATGTGAAACCAAGTACCTGGACTGGACGTGAAGGCCCAGCATGTTCGACGGTTCCACCATTCTCATCAAGCATCGCACGGACGCGGCCAAAAGCACCACCAGCAACAATTGCATCGCCAACATTTAAAGTTCCGCGTTGTACAAGTACGGTTGCAACCGGACCACGTCCCTTATCTAAGTTTGCTTCAATGGCAACGCCGCGAGCCTCACCTTCGGCAATCGCACGTAAGTCAATTGCTGCATCTGCAGTTAAAAGAATTGCATCAATTAATTCATTTACACCCTGTCCTGATTTAGCAGAGACATTTACGAAGATTGTGTCTCCACCATACTCTTCAGCAATCAAGTTGTACTCAGTTAATTGTTGGCGAATCTTGTCTGGATTCGCACCTTCTTTATCAACTTTGTTTACGGCTACAACGATAGGTACATCGGCTGCCTGCGCGTGGTTTAATGCTTCAATTGTCTGAGGCATAACTCCATCATCAGCAGCAACAACAAGGACTGCAATATCAGTTACTTTGGCACCGCGGGCGCGCATAGCGGTAAAGGCTTCGTGGCCTGGTGTATCAATGAAGGTAATTGCTCTATTAACTCCATCATGATCATGGTGAATCTGATAAGCACCAATATGTTGAGTAATTCCACCAGCTTCAGATGAGATAACTTCAGTCTTACGGATTGCATCCAATAGTCTTGTCTTACCGTGGTCAACGTGACCCATGACCGTAACAATTGGCGAGCGCACCACGAGATCATCATCGGAAATTTCTTCAAGTTCTTTATCAAGATTGATATCAAATTCTTCAAGTAATTCGCGATCTTCATCCTCTGGTGAAACAACCTTAATTACATAACCAAGCTCATCACCTAGAAGTTTTAAAGTATCTTCATCAACAGATTGAGTAGCAGTAACCATCTCACCTAAGTGGAATAATGCAGAAACTAACTGTCCTGCTTCTGCGCCAATTCGCTCTGCTAAATCACTTAATGTCGCACCGCGGCGTAATCTAATTTCGGTACTGCCATCACCTCTTGGAACAACGGCGCCACCAAGTGATGGTGCTGCCATATTTTCAAAATCATCACGTAATGCCTTTTTACTCTTCTGTGACTTCTTCTTTCCGCCACCTTTACCAAATGCACCACCAGCATTACCGCGACGACCGCCGCCGCCACGATTAAATGGTGAACCACCTGGTTGTCCTCCAGGTTGTCCGCCAAATCCGCCGCCACCTTGTGGACGATATGGCGCTCCACCACTTCCACCTTGTCCCTGTCTAAAACCGCCACCACCTTGTGGACGTCCACCTCTCTGATCACTTCCACTTTGTGGACGTGCTGCAAAACCTGGACGTTGTGAACCAGGACGTGGTCCCGCCATTGGTGGACGTTCACCAGGACGTAATTGTCTCTGTGGTGGACGTGGAATTGAACCTGCGGCACCAAAAGGATTATTTCCAGCACGAGGTGGTTTTGGAATTGCACTTCCACTTCCAAACGGATTATTACCAGGACGTGGAGGTCTTGGCATTGCACTTGCTGGTGAAGTGGGTGAAGTTGGATTTGAAGGTGCACTCTTTACTTCATCAATATTATTTTCATTATTTAGTTGCTGCTTAACAATCTGTTCGCGTGCCGCTTCAGGTAATTGTGCAAGCGCTGCTTCAATCTCTTCTTTTGTTGGACCCGCAACTTTTTTAGGAGCGGCTTTCTTTGCAGGTGTTTTCTTTGCAGGTGTTTTCTCGACAACTTCGGATGGTTTTAACTCTGGGAATTTATCCATCAACTTACGGAGAACTGGTGCCTCTACTGTTGAGGATGCAGAGCGAACGAACTCGCCAACTTCTTGCAATTTTGCGAGTAACTCTTTACTTTCAAGACCTAGCTCTTTAGCTAGTTCGTAAACGCGGACCTTGGCCACAGATACCTTCCTGTTTTAGGCCCCGACGTTTCCTTTGTTGGAGCCTCTCTTATGCCTGACTCATGAGCGGTTGGTGCTCATGATTATTTACTTATGCCTGACATTTTTGCTCCTATTATTTTTCTTGCAGGTGCCTACCCTACTCGTCTTTGGCCGCTTCACCTAAATGAGAGTCTGGCTCCTGCGTAATTTCAGGGTTTGCCGCTTCAATCTTCGTCGCTTCTTCGGCCGCCAATCGCGCTTCCTCTTCCGCCTGCGCGGCAGCCTTCGCCTTTGCTTCCATCTCAACAATTTTTGAAGGCTTGATAATACGTTCAACTGGATTGTCTGGATGAATATCAATCTTGGCTCCGGTAAGTCTTGCTGCAAGACGAGCATTCTGACCATCTTTACCAATAGCTAATGAGAGTTGGTAATCAGGAACAACAACTTTTACTGCCTTCGTCTCTTCATCAACGACTTCACTACTTAATACTTTTGCCGGAGCAAGTGCATTTGCCACATAAACTTCTAACTTATCTGAGAAATCAACAACGTCAATTTTCTCGCCATTTAATTCATCACTGACTGCCTTAGATCGCGCACCAACCGGGCCAATCAATGCACCCTTTGGACTTACACCTGCACGATGGGCCCGAACTGATATTTTTGTTCGAGCGCCAGGCTCGCGGGCAACGCCCATCACTTCAACAATATTTGATTTTAATTCTGGAACTTCAAGTGCAAATAAAGATTTAACCAACATTGGATGAGTTCGCGAGAGTGTAATTTCTGGACCCTTCTCACCCTGCTTGACATCAACTACATAAGCTTTAATTCTCTGGCCATGGACAAACTTTTCACCGGGAACTTGTTCATGAACCGGAACAACTCCTTCCCATCGCCCAAGGTCCACATAAATTAAATCTTTCTCTCGACCTTGTTGCACTACTCCGGAGATAACGTCACCAACATTAGTTGTAAATTGTTCAACAATTTCAGCGTCTTTCTGCTGGCGCATACGCAATTTAATTTCTTTACGGACAATACGATCAGGGTTAAACCCCTCAGGTTGATGGACAATTGAGTGAGTATAAATTCCATTCTCATCATATTGCGCGGCATGTATCTGCATCTCACCTGTATCACGGTTTAATACCGCGCGACCAAGCGGATAGGCATCTGGCAATTCTCGATACTTTTCTGTTAC
>CAWULH010000035.1:0-6541 GCA_963923215.1 uncultured bacterium | reverse complement strand
GCCAATTTTCCAGGCATACCGCGGCCTTCTAATAAACCTTTTCGATTACGTGAAAGATCGCGCGCTTTACGTGCTGCTACGCGAGCGGCAGCTGCATCAATTGATTTGCGGACAATGTCTTTACCTTCAGTTGGATTCTTCTCAAACCATTCAGTTAGGGCTTCGTTTGTGGCTTTCTGTGTAAAAGATTTCGCTTCAGTATTTCCAAGTTTTGTCTTTGTCTGACCTTCGAACTGTGGTTCTCCAATTTTTATTGAAACAATTGCGGTTAGGCCTTCTCGGATATCTTCACCAGTTAAACGATCTTCCTTCTTCCGTATAAAGCCCCACTCTTCGCCAAATTTATTTACAACCGAAGTGAGGGCGGTACGGAAACCTTCTTCGTGGGTTCCACCTTCATGAGTGTGAATAGTGTTTGCGAAGGTATAAACAGATTCGCTAAATCCAGCGTTCCATTGCATCGCAACTTCAAGACTCATCTTGCTCTTCTTATCTTCATCTTCAAAAGAAATGATGCTTTTATGTGTCTCGCCTTTTGTCTGATTTAGATGTTTAACGAAATCAAAAATCCCGCCCTTATATTCATAACGAACAAAGAGTGGCTCACCTTTATCATCAACGTGTCCTGCTCTCTCATCTTTAAGAGTGAGGATTAATCCTTTATTTAAAAATGCCATTTCGCGGAAACGAGTGGATAAAGTTTCAAAGGAGAAAACTGTTGTTTCAAAAATATCTGGGGATGGCCAGAATGTAACAGTTGTTCCAGTTCCTTCAGCTTTGCCATTTTTCTTAACTGGGGCAGTTGGTACGCCGAGTTTGTAATCTTGCGTCCAATAAAATCCGTCTCGTCTGACTTCGACTTCAACTTTTGAGCTGAGTGCATTTACAACTGAAATACCAACACCATGAAGTCCGCCAGAGACTGAATAGCCACCATCGCCAAACTTTCCGCCGGCATGAAGAACCGTTAAAACAATTTCTAATGCGGATTTCTTTTCAACTGGATGCATATCAACTGGAATTCCGCGACCGTTGTCGACACAACGCAGTGATCCGTCAGGAAGAATTGTTATATTAATTTCGGTGCAATAACCAGCAAGTGCTTCATCAACTGAGTTATCGACAACTTCATAAACCAGGTGATGGAGTCCGCGCTCTCCGGTTGAACCGATATACATTCCAGGGCGTTTACGAACCGCCTCAAGGCCTTCAAGTACGGTGATATTTGAGGCATCGTACGATTTTTCAGCCATTTATAAATTGACCCCTCAGGCGCTTAGAGCCAAACCTCGGCCCTTTTAACTGGATAGAAGGCCTTAATCCTAGTCGCAGGCGAGAGGTACGCCTAATCAAAAAAGGCGTCAGCGGTGGATTACAGCCATTTTTACGAGCGTGGGGTGGGTCGGTATTAAACGCTTAGCCGTAAGTGTCTCTTGGGCCCCTGGCTCCCCGGATAGTCCGGAGTCCCTTTTTCCAATTCGGAACGTTTGGTCCGATTATAAAAAGCTCTTCAACTAGGGCGCCTGGCGCTGTACTTGAAATAGTTTTTAATAAATCTTCTTTCATTAAATTTAATTGAGTGGCCCATGCTGTTGAAGAACTCTGGATAGTTAATCTGCCTTCGGTTAATGAGATTGGAGTTGAATGCTGTGCCACTTCTTTTCCGACAATATTTTCCCAATCGGTAAAAACATTTCCTTCTGCTAAGCCTCGAACCCAATCGCGTTTTTGAATTAACTCATCTAGAACATCACTCACTAATTTCGGATCATCAATTTTGGTTCGGCTCTCATCTTCAATTTTTCGAGATCGCCTCGGGGCGTTTCGGAATGCCCGGTACATCTCGCGCGCAAGATCGCGGGCCATCAGTTCGCACCAATATTTAATTCGTATGCGCTGCCACTTTTAATTCCAAACCTTCTACCAACTAATTCTTTTGGTAAATCGGTTTCTACTGCGACTGTAATGAGAGTCTGTTCTGCGCGTTTTGCCAGTTCGATTAAGTGTTCGCGGCGTTCTTCATCTAGTTCAGAGAAAACATCATCCAAAATTAAAATTGGAGCAAGTCCATCATTTACCAGCAGTTGATACATTGCAAGTTTTAATGAAAGTGCAATCGACCAAGATTCGCCATGGCTGGCATAACCTTTAACTAAATGCTCACCAAGATTTAACAGTAAATCATCGCGATGCGGCCCAGTTAAAGTTAACCCGCGTTCTAATTCAGAGTTTCTGCTTGCAGCCATTCTCTCCAATATTTTTCTTCTGTTCTCTTCAGAACTTGTACTTGGTTCCTCAATGCTTGATTTATAAGCCAACCACGCTGGTTTTTCGCTGGAAATCTCCCTATATATTGATTTAAAAAGGGGTTCGAAATTTTCCAAAGTTTTTAGCCGAACTGCGATTATTTCTCCGCCTAATGTTGCAACCTGCTCATCCCATGGGGCAAGAGAAGTCTGGCTGGCGCGCTGTTTTAATAATGAATTCCGTTGGCGCAGGGCTCGTTCATAATCTGAAATAACGCCAGCGATTCTTGGGGAACGTAACGTGATTAATTGATCCAAAAATTTTCTACGCTCTGAGGGGTCGCCGCGTACTAAATCTAAATCTTCTGGAGAAAAATAAACCGCCTGGACAACTCCAAATAATTCTTTCTGGCTACGGACCGGATTCTGATTAATTCGCGCCCGATTCGCTTTATCCGCATTAATTTCTAATTCCACTAGTACCTCGCGGCCGGGAACCTGGGCTTTTGCCCTTACATATGCGCTGTTGGCTCCTAGTTGAACAAGGGGCTGATCATTTGAAACTCGATGTGATGAAAGAAAAGATAGATAGAGAATCGATTCAATTATATTTGTCTTGCCTTCACCGTTTCGGCCAATGAAAATCGATATGCCTGGCTCTAAATTCAAATCTAACTGCTTATACGACCTAAAGTTAGTCAGCGAAAGATTTGAGATAAACACAAAATTAAGATGAATAACGCATTGGCATCAGAAGATACTTATAACTTGTATCCGGAGATGCATCTGCTTCTTTCTTTCCCATAAAGATTGCGTGTTTATTTAAAGCGGTAAATGAGACATGAACGAAAGGTGCGTCAACTGCCTGGATTCCATCAATTAAGAATTGCGGATTAAAGCCGGTGCTAAATTCTTCTCCAGAATATCCAACAGAGATATTTTCACTAGCCTGTGCGTCGTTTCCGCTGCCAGCCTGTAATTCCAAATTCCCTGGTGAAAAAATAAGCTTTAGTGGAACAGTCTTATCTGTAACCAAAGCAACGCGGTGAACCGCCTCTAAAAATGGAACAACTTCAATAGTCACATCGGCCGCAGAATCCGTTGTTAACAGCTGTCTAAATGGTGGCAATACTTCATCTAATGTTCTTGAGGTTAGTGTTTTATCATCTGATTTAAATCCATATAACCGCTCTTTTGAATCACCATCTGCAAGCGCAAATGTAACTTTTCCAGATCCCGTTAAAGATTTTGCTAATTCTGAAATAGTTCTAGCGCGAACCAATATTGTATTTTCGATATCGGCTTTTCCTGGATTCCAGGTTAATTCTTTAACAGCAAGACGATATCTATCAGTTGCTGCTAAAACTATATTTTTTCCTTTAACTTCAATATGAACACCAGTTAGTTTAACTAAAGATTCATCTTTTCCTGCAGCAATGGCAACTTGAGATACGCCTTCGGCAAAAATATTGCTATCTATAGTTCCAGCCGCATCGGGAAAATTTGGAAGGGTTGGGAATTCTTCAACCGGCAGTGTTGGTAATTGAAATTTTGCCGAGCCAGCATTTACAAGAACTCTTGTCCCATCGAGCGCAAAAGTAATTGGTTTATCAGGAAGTGATCTAGCTATATCCGCTAACAATCTTCCTGGAACTAAAACCCTACCTTTTTCTAAAATATCAGCATTAATTACAGCTTCTGTTGTAGTTTCAAGATTTGATGAAGTAAATTTAATTTCATCATCAACATTAATTACAATTCCTAACAAACTTGTTTGCAATGGTCTAACCGACAAACTTCTAGCAACCCAATTAACTGCCTCAGTTAAAGGATCTCTATTAACAAGGAACTTCATAGTTCTTTATTCTCCACTCTTTGTATTTATAAAATTAGTAGTAGTAAGTAAGGTTGTAATTTGTGGATAATGAGTAAAAATGCAGGTCGGAACCGCAGAAAGTGTTGTGGTTTGAGGGTTAATAAATTGTGAATAAGTCGCGGCAGATCGCGGTTTTCCTATTTTTTCCACCGGCACCCTCCTCAATATCCACAGTTATCCACAAGTTACCCCCACCTTGGGGGCAACCTTCTCCACAATTCTTCAGGAAAGTCCTGACAGGGGTGGGATTTACCCCTTTGCCGTCGTCTTTATCCGGTTGGTCAGCTCAGTGACCTGGTTATAGATAGAGCGGCGCTCGGCCATCAACTGGCGGATTTTCCGATCGGCGTGCATGACTGTTGTGTGGTCACGGCCGCCAAAGGTCTGGCCAATCTTGGGAAGAGAGAGTTCGGTGAGTTCGCGGCAGAGATACATCGCAATCTGCCGGGCGCTTACAAGAACCCGAGATCTTGAGGTTCCGCAGAGGTCATCAACAGTGAGGCTGAAATAGGTAGCGGTCTGAGCCATTATGGAGGAGGCTGTGATATCTGGGCCGCCCACTTCGGGTACCAGATCCCTTAAAACAATTTCCGCAAGACCCATATCAACCGGCTGGCGGTTTAATGAGGCGAATGCAGTTACACGAATTAGTGCGCCTTCAAGTTCGCGAATATTTGATGAAATCTTTGACGCAATATATTCAAGAACATCATCGGGCGCATTTAATTTATCTTGTGCTGCTTTTTTACGGAGAATCGCAATACGAGTTTCAAGTTCTGGTGGCTGAATATCTGTAATTAATCCCCACTCGAAACGAGAACGTAACCGATCTTCCAAAGTGGTTAATTGTTTTGGTGGCCGATCAGATGAAATAACAATCTGCTTATTTGAATTGTAAAGAGTATTAAAGGTATGGAAGAACTCTTCCTGAGTTCGCTCTTTATTTTCTAAGAATTGAATATCATCAACTAGAAGAATATCTAGATCGCGATAACGTCGTTGAAATGACGATGCCTTGTCATCGCGGATTGAGTTAATAAAGTCATTTGTGAATTCTTCAGAAGATACATAGCGGACGCGAGTTGCCGGGTATAACTCTTTGGCGTAAGCGCCAATCGCATGTAATAAGTGGGTTTTTCCAAGGCCAGAACCACCATAAATAAATAGCGGGTTATAAGCCTTTGCGGGCGCTTCGGCAACCGCAACAGCGGCAGCATGAGCAAAGCGGTTTGATGAACCAATAACGAAAGTATCAAAGATATATCGTGGATTTAATTGAGAATTTGAGGAGAGATTTGGCTTTGGCGCATCAATATCTTCGGATGGCGAGTGATGAATTTCTTCATTCCGACTCCCTTTTAATTCATCAGATAAATTTTGTGATGCCTCATCAACAGTAACCGCGATAGAAACTTTCTGATTTAATTTTGTTGAGAGTGCATCATTAAGAGCCCCGCGAAGTCTTGTTTCAAGAACATCTTTTGCAAATGCATTTGGTGCCGATAGAAGAAGATTTGATCCACCATCGTTCTGGATTAAACCAAGTGGTTTGGTTAATGAGAGGAAGGCCCGGTGTTGTGGTGACTCAACCGCGACCTCTTCAATCAAAGAGCTCCAGAGCCCACCAAGATCATCAACTTCTGTTAAAGCCATTTCAAACCTCAAATCCTTAAAAATCCGTCTTCCACAGGGTTATCCACAGGCTGTGGTCTAAACCCCCACTTAAGCCTTTGCCCCCTTGACTTTTCACTTTGGCCTTTACCTAATTCTGAGTAAATCTGGCCTTCCGGGGCTATCGACCTGTGGATAGGGGCTGCAACCTAGGGGGTGGACCTGGGGTTTGGCAAGCCGTTATCCACACCTCGGGACACCTTCCGGCTCGGCTAATGCAGGAACTCGGATTTGTAGGGGGTTATCGGCTTGCCTTACGCTTGCGCTCCTTAGTTGTGGCCCAAGGCGCCCCAAACCTTGGAGATAGTAGGAGAGATTTATGAAACGTACTTTTCAACCAAATAACCGGAAGCGCGCAAAAAAGCATGGATTCCGTGCTCGTATGGCAACCCGCGGCGGCCGTGCAGTTCTATCAGCTCGTCGTTCCAAGGGTCGCGCAAAGATCTCCGCGTAACTCCTAAACGTGCTTCCAGCAGAAAATCGTCTGCGCACAAGTAAAGAGTTTGAACTCGTAACAAAAACTGGGGAACGAGCAACATCTCTCTCACTTGTAATTTATTACAAAACTATCGAAGGCAATCAAGTTGCGCCTCGCGTCGGTTTAATTGTTAATTCCTCTGTCGGCGGATCAGTAACCCGTCACCGAATATCTAGGCAACTCCGTCACGCAATTGCTCCCTACTTAGTTAAATTCCCAAAGAATGCTAATTTGGTAATTCGCGTACTTAGGAAAAAAGATTCATATATC
>CAWULH010000034.1:0-6555 GCA_963923215.1 uncultured bacterium | reverse complement strand
CCGACGAGTACTGTTGAAATTGTTACCCAACGAAGTACTTCACCTTGGACAAGGGGATATGCAATTTCAATACAAATAAGAGAAGCAAAGAAAAAATTTAGTATTAATTTTTTTCCAGTAGAAATGCCTAGACGCGCATTTCGTTTGGGGCGAAATTGGCGAATTGACATGAAGTTATTCTGCCTTAGTTATAACCTCAAAACGAGCAAAAAGTTCTTCGGAATACCAATCTAACTCTCGGGTCCGCTTAATTACACGGGCATGTGCCTCACCCTTAAAGGCGAATTTTTCAAGTGCCGCGGCATTCTCCCATAAAGAGAAAGTTCCTTGCAGACCTACGGGGGCCTCGCCAATTCCAATTGCCATTTTCAATCCAGGACTTGATTTCAAATTAAAAACTACAGGAGGTACAGAGCTCCAAAATATCTTAGAAAGCTTAAATTTGATTCTTGCTCTAGTTATTACTGCAATTTCAGATTCAGGATCATTAAGTGAATTTACTTTAAAAGGTTTCTTCTTTGCCCAAGTTCCATGGGATGCTATTGGTGAGAGCTCATAAAAGCGCTCCCGTGTTGAAATTTTGCGCCACCGATTAACGATGCCGGTATTTTGCACACTTTCTCCCACGACCAATAAACCCCAACGCTGCATATTTGCATCATTTGGCGTGAAAGTATCGCCTTTACCGGTTCCAAGTAATTTAAAAAATGAGATTGATTTGTTGGATTTTAAATAAATTCTATTTGATGCCATTTTAAAAATAGCGAAAGGAATTTTAGATTTTGGAATATCCCAGAGATAAAGTTGAACAGTCATATTTAATCGTTTGCTACGTCCACGGGAGTACCGCCCGTTTGTGTCACCAATTCATCATAGGAGGTTGGAAAAACGGCGTGAGCATGCCCCGCGGCCGCCCAGACCACATCATATTTTTTAAGAGCATTGTCAATAAGAATGGTGGGAGTTGTAATCCAACCAAATGGTGACACCCCACCAATTGAAATTCCTGAAACTTCTTTTACAAAATCTGCATCAGCACGGTGAAGCTTGTCGACCCCAAGATGATTAGCTACTAAATCGGTATTGACTCGGTGAGCACCCGAGGTAACAACCAATAAGGGTCTTCCGTTGGGTAATTTAAAAACAATTGATGAAGCAATCTGTCCAGGAGATACTCCAAGAGCTGCGGCAGCCTCTGCAGCAGTCCGCGCACTTTCGCTCAAAGCACGTACCTCTCCTTTAATTCCATGTAATTGCATGTATTCGACTATGCGCTTTACGGAAGCGTTATTTAGGACCTGTTCCACATAAGAAAATCTAGCGGTTTACTTATATGCCACGCTAATCTCAACTTATGAAAAAGGTTTTCTTGGCCTTAGTTCTCTTTATTCTCCCTTTGGCTGGATGCGGTTCTTCAACTAGTTCGATGTCCACATCTATTTCCAAAATGGATCATTCGAATGCTGACCGTCCAAGTACCTCATCTGGAACGCCGGCAAAAATGGGCGGCACTTATATTGATATGCCGCTCTCGGATATCGCTGGTAATGCAAAGCTCTTTGATTCGACGGGAAGAAATTTCACTTTGTCATCATTCAAAGGTAAGTACCTTGTGATTGCAAATTTTCTTACTTCTTGTCAGGAAATCTGCCCAATGACCACTGCAAATATAAGAGATATAGGTGAAGCAATAAAGAAGGCTGGACTTTCAAATATTGCACAAGCAATGGTTATTTCAGTTGACAGCGAGCGAGATACTAAATCGCGAATATATGCGTATAAAGAAATGTACGGAAGTGATAACTGGTCTGCGGTATCTGGTTCTAAAGAATCTTTAGCTGCAATTTGGAAGTTTTTTGGAGCCCCTGCTACAAAAGAGGTTTTCTCTCTGAATGAATCCAAGGAACTACCTGTTGATTGGGAAAGCGGAAAACCAAATACCTACGATATGGTCCATTCGGATTTAGTTGTGATTGTTGATGATAAAGGGCATTGGCGTTGGTTAGATCTTGGTGCCCCAAAAACCTCTAGCAAAGTTCCGGATAAGTTAAAGTCATTTCTCTCTCCGCAAGGACTAGTAAATTTAAATAAGCCTGAAGAACCTACTTGGTCAGTAAGTGCTGTTACTTCAGCACTCTCGGAGTTAATGAATAAGAAGATTAGTTAATTAAAACTCTTCATAACTGTGTAAATTGCAATGAGGTAGAGAAGGGCAGCAAAAGCTCTTCGCAAAATGTGAGTTGGTACTTTATGGCTTCGAGAACTCGCAATGGATGTTATTGATACTGCACTGACAGTCATTGAAAGAGGAATAGCCCAATTTATCTCACCCCACTGCGGAAAATGGGTAAGAAATGAGGTTAAACAGTTGAGTGCAATTATTAGTAAAGAGGTGCCAGAGGCCCTCTCCTGTGAAATGTGAAAGAAAACCACAAGAACCGGTATTGCAAGAAAACCGCCACCGACGCCAAAAATGCCGGTCATTGCACCGATAAGAAGTGAGATGAAAACTAATAAAAAAAATGGTCGCTCTTTCTCATCTATAGAACTTAATGGTTTCAAAAGCATTGAAGTTCCTGCAGAGATTAAAATAATTGCAAATCCAAGAGTTATGAATCTATCAGAAAGATGTTTAGCAAAAATTGATCCACCGATATTTGTGATTAAACCTAGTGCCCAGATTATTAAAGCATCCTTGATTAATACATTCTTCTTTTTGAATTTTGGAATTGCACCGGCAAAGGCGGCACTAAAAACAATTGCCAAAGCGGCAACTGTTGCTAACTTAGGTTTGAAATCAAATAAATAAATAAGAATTGGCACCGAGAGCATGGCACCACCAGCTCCAACGAATCCAAGTACCGATCCTATGAAGGCACCTGCAATTAAGGCTTCGAAGATATGCACGTCGCTATCTTGCCATTAAAAAAGCCCCCGGAATTTCTTCCGAGGGCTTTAGACTAACTTCTAATTATTTGAAGAAGTTTAGATGGCTACCAACGTGCCAGCCGAATGCGATATCTCCATGCTTTGCAACCAAACCGAAGATAATCAGACCTGCACCAGCAAGTGCAAGATCTTTAAAGAATGCGATGGTTTCATTCATTTTTGCAGTCGCATCTGTTTCTTTCCAGAAATTATGGAAAATAAATGCGGCAAGAATTCCGAATGCGCCGATTAATAGGCCACCGAGGTCAGCCCAGAAGCCTAGGAGAATATAGATTCCACCAAGCAGAATCATTAGTCCTGAAACGAGTACTCCCAATTTCGCAGCCGGAAGCTTCTTGTACTTGGCATAGCCAGTCATCGCCTCAAGTTTTGTGAAGTGGTTGATACCGCTATTGATGAATAGAAGGGCGAAGAGGATTCGACCGATTAGCAGAATTGCGCTCATTTATTTCCTTATCCTTTTGGGTTTTTAGTTTCTAATTGGGAGCCAACTCGGATGAGCTGGTCTCTTCAGAAAGAGACGATAGGGGAATTTAGTTGAAATTTCAACTAACTAGAGGCGTGTTGTTGGGTATTTGAGCCTGACATATGAGGTGGGTAACCTCGCATCAATGACCGAAGCAACCATCCTCCATGTAGATATGGATGCCTTCTTTGCATCTGTAGAAGAGCGAGATAACCCTGCCCTTAAAGGAAAAATTGTTGTTGTCGGTGGTGGGGTACGTGGCGTAGTTGCCTCTGCAAATTATGCGGCTCGAAAATTGGGAGTTAGGTCTGCAATGCCAACGAGCATGGTTAAACGGCTTGCACCAAGTGCAATATTTATCTCACCAGATCATGAAAAATACTCAAAAGTTTCAAATGCTGTTATGGATATTTTTGAGAGTTTTTCTCCTTATGTTGAACCACTCTCTTTGGATGAAGCATTTCTTGATGTAACCGGAGCTAGAAAACTGCTTGGAACTGGAAGAGAGATTGCAATTGAAATTCGGAAGCGAGTTGAAAAAGAGCAAGGCATAACTTGTTCCGTAGGAATTGCTCCTAATAAATTTATTGCTAAATTAGCTTCAAGTAGGTGTAAACCAAATGGCATGTTAGAGATTCTGCCTGAACGGATTCTTGATTTTCTTCACCCTTTACCAGTATCTGAAATCTGGGGAGTAGGGCCCAAAACTAATGAAGAGTTACTTGCTCTTGGTCTTCATACAATTAAAGATATTGCCAATACCCCGAAAAGTACTTTAATTCGGGCACTAGGCGAGTCATTAGGTGAATCGCTTTACGATCTATCTTGGGGAAGAGATTTTCGTGATGTATCAATAAGGGAAGTAGATAAGTCAATAAGTGCTGCAGAAACATTTAATTACGATATCGATGATGAAGAAGAACTTTTAAAAGAAATTCTACGAATGTGTGAGAGAGCAGCTGCTCGTATGCGAGAAAAAGATTTATCAGCACGGACAATCACTTTAAAAGTCCGATTCTCAGATTTCAAAACAATTAATCGCTCCAAAACTTTGCAAGCATCATTATCTGGAACAAAGGAAGTTTATGAAGTTGCAAAGCAATTATTTATTGGATTGAAGTTGAGTAGAGCACGGGTAAGGTTGGTTGGTGTCTCTCTGGAAAACCTAACTTCATCAATTGATAGTTTTGAACAGATGGAATTAGGTGAGCGCGATAAGGGCTGGCGGGAGGCGACTGTGGCCATTGACGCCGCCGTTGAGAAGTTTGGCCATGGCGCAGTTAGACCGGCTCGCCTATTTGATGGTGATAAGTAGCGAAATTCTCAAAGTTGTTCTACCCTCGGTTTATGCCTCTCTCAGATCATGAGCGCCAGGTCCTTGCGGATATGGAGGCTGCCTTAGTTAAGGAAGATCCAAAGCTGGTCTCAACTTTCTCAGGACTTCCAAGAGGTGGGAAAGGATTTACCCTCGCCGCCTTTGCTCTTCTGGCGGGGATGGGAGTCTTAATTGGTGGGCTAATCTCAAAAGTTGTCCTAATTGGAGTACTGGGATTTCTCATTGCGCTCGTCGGGCTAGTCATCGGAATTAACGCACTTCCAAAAACCGGAGAGATCCGAGCAAAGGGGAACCGCCCTAAGCGGAGCAGATGGGCAGATCGTATGAATGAGCGCTGGGATAACCGCGAGCAGTAAGGAAGATAATTTTTCAAAGCCACCCAAAATGGGTGGCTTTTTTATTGGGAGAAAGGGGGTTGATAGGGGAAATAAAGGGGTTTTAATGGTTGATTTTGGAGGAAAGTGGAGTAAAGTGGTGCACTGAGCCAATTCGGGGGAATTTGGCTAGTTCTTTCAATATTCACGAGAGATCGCAAAATCTCGGAAGAACTCTTAGTAGGTATCTGGGGAGGTGGCCATGTTCTTGGGAACTCATGAGCCAAAGCTCGATGAAAAAGGGCGCATTATTCTTCCAGCCAGATTTCGTGATGAACTTTCAAATGGCCTAGTAATAACCAAAGGTCAAGAACGTTGTCTATACGTATTTCCAAGCTCTGAATTTTCTGCAATTACAGATCGTCTGCGCCAGGCACCCGTCACCGAAAAAGCAGCGCGCGATTACATGCGCGTGATGTTTGCTGGCGCACACGATGAAGTTCCAGATAAGCAAGGCCGAGTGACTATTCCAAATGGATTACGTGAGTATGCAGCTCTCGAAAAAGAATGCGTTGTTATTGGAGCAAACACTCGCTTAGAAATTTGGGATAGCGAGTCTTGGAAAACTTATTTGGCAGATCGTGAGAAGAGTTTCTCTGATGTTTCAACGGAGGTGCTACCAGGTCTATTTTAAAAATTTATTAATTGTGGCCATTGCCGACCCCACGAGCGACGCCCCTTCCCCGGCGCCGCACCCCCAAGATCCGTCGGCCGGCAATGACCAGAGTTAATAAATGTAGAAGTAATAAGAAATCAAGAAAGCGGAAGGTTGAAGGGGGAGATATGGCAGATGCAAAACATGTACCTGTTGCGCTAAAGCGCACCATTGAACTCCTGGCACCAGCAATTAAGAGTTCTGAAAATCCAATAATTGTTGATGCAACCCTTGGGCTGGGAGGTCATTCATTTGAATTGCTTTCACGTTTTTCGAACCTGAAAATTATAGGAATTGATCGTGATGAATCAGCTATTTCATTTGCAAAGAATCGACTTGCAAAATTTGGTAATAGGATAACTTTTAATCACGCCATTTATAGTGAATTTACCTCCGTTCTAGCAGAAAACGGTGTAGTTAATATCGATGGCGCGCTTTTTGATTTTGGTGTTTCTTCAATGCAATTAGATGAACCTGGTCGTGGTTTCTCATACTCCCAAGAAGCTCCGCTTGATATGCGAATGGACCAATCTAAAGGAATTACTGCGCAAGAGGTAATTGATACTTACGATAAATCAGAATTAATCCGAATTTTAAAAGTTTATGGCGAAGAGAAATTTGCTTCACGAATTGCTGATAACTTAATTAAGAATCGTGGTTCGGTTAAAAATACTATTGATCTTGTTGAGATAGTTAAGGCTAGTATTCCGGCGCCGGCTCGGCGAACTGGTGGTAACCCAGCTAAACGGACATTCCAAGCATTGCGCATTGAGGT
>CAWULH010000033.1:0-6800 GCA_963923215.1 uncultured bacterium | reverse complement strand
TTCAGAAATAACAAAACCCTCAGTTTTTCCACTGAGGGTTAGCGCACTATCTAGAGTCTCTAGATTGCGCGCTTCCTAATGACGACTGATTTAGCCATGGCCGTATTCTCGCGCACCTTTTGAATTAGGGCAATAGTTGAGATGGAAATCTCAGATATTGATAGAAGCGGGCTAAAAAAGAATCTATTAACCGCAGACGGCGCCGGTTGAGGCGGATTGAACCACCTTTGAATACTTAGCCAAGACCCCTCGTTTGTACTTATGTGGGATTGGTTTGAAATTCTTCCGACGTTCCGCCATCTCGTTCTCATCCACTAGTAGATCAAGTCTTCGTTTAACGGTATCGATTCGAATCAGATCACCATCTTTAACAAATGCAATAGGGCCACCATCGACAGCTTCAGGGGCAACGTGACCAACACAGAGCCCGGTACTTCCACCTGAAAATCTTCCATCAGTTAATAAAAGAGTTTTCTTACCTAAACCGGCACCTTTGATTGCACCAGTAATCATTAACATTTCGCGCATTCCAGGCCCGCCTTTTGGACCTTCGTAGCGAATAACAATTACATCGCCCTCTTTGATTAATCCTTTTTCAAGAGCTTCCATGGCTGCCTGCTCTCTTTCGAAAACTCGAGCAGGACCTTCAAATTTTTCAACTCCAACTCCAGCGGTCTTACAAACTGCCCCTTCCGGAGCTAGTGATCCACCAAGAATTGTTATTCCACCAGTCTCTGCAAGTGGAGATTTAATTGCGTGTAGAACGTCGCCATCTGGATCAAGTGGAGTGATGTCTTTGAGATTCTCCGCCATTGTTTTTCCAGTAACAGTCAAACATTCACCATGTAGTAATCCAGCATCAAGTAATGCACGGAGAACAACAGGAATTCCACCTACTCGATCAACGTCGGTCATTACATATTTACCAAATGGTTTTAGATCTCCTAGAAGAGGAACTTTTGATCCGATTCGATGGAAATCATCAAGAGTTAATGGAACCTCTGCTTCGTTAGCAATTGCTAGCAAATGTAGAACTGCATTTGTTGAACCACCAAGTGCCATAACAACTGTGATGGCATTTTCAAAAGCTTTCTTTGTAAGAATCTGGCGAGTGGTGATTCCTTGTCGTATTAATTCGACAACTGCCGCTCCTGCCTTAATTGCATAATCATCACGTCGGCGATCTACAGATGGAGGGGATGCTGATCCTGGCAATGAGAGACCCAGAGCTTCACCAACTGCTGCCATTGTATTTGCGGTGTACATACCTCCACATGCACCTTCACCAGGACAGATAGCACGCTCGATTTCATCAACTTTTTCTTGCGTAATCAAACCACGCGCACATGCACCAACTGCTTCAAATGCATCAATAATTGTTACATCACGACCATCAACTTGGCCAGCAAGAGTTGAGCCAGCGTAAACAAAAACTGAAGCAACATCGATACGTGCCGCAGCCATCATCATTCCTGGAAGAGATTTATCGCAACCAGCAAAGGTAACCATTCCATCTAAACGCTCTGCCTGCATAACAGTTTCAACTGAATCCGCAATAACCTCACGGGAAACTAACGAGAAATGCATACCTTCATGGCCCATTGAAATTCCATCGGAAACAGAGATAGTTCCAAATTGCATTGGAAATCCACCCGCTTCGATTACACCTTTGCGAGAAGCTTTGGCCAATCGATCAAGAGATAAATTGCATGGAGTTATTTCATTCCAAGATGATGCAATACCAATCTGTGGTTTTTTGAAATCCTCATCTTTCATTCCAACAGCGCGGAGCATTCCTCTTGCAGGTGCGCGCTCAAGACCATCAGTTACCAGACCTGATCTAGGTTTCATATTTGCCATTTTTATCCCTGCCCTAAGTGCTTTAACAATAGTTCACGGACACGGGCTGCGTCAGCCTGTCCTCCAGTTGCTTTCATTACAGCACCAATTAATGCGCCAGCTGCTGGAATATTTCCTCCCCGCACACGCTCTGCTGTATCTGGCTGTGTTGCAATTGCATCTTCAATTGCCTTCATCAATGCACCATCATCACTTACTACTTTAAGTCCGCGGCTTTGAATAACAGCAGTTGGATTTCCTTCTCCGTTAATTACACCTTCTACAACTTGGCGCGCCAATTTATCGGTCAATTCACCTTTAACTATCAGAGAAATAATTTCAGCAATAGCTGTTGGAGAAATTAGAGAATCTGCCGGTACGCCCTTCTCATTTGCCAATCGTGATATTTCACCAAGCCACCAAGTGCGAGCACGAGTTGGATCTGCGCCAATATTTACCGTCTCCTCAACAACATTTAGCAGTTCAGAATTTATAAGCGCAGCCATCTCTTTATCTGGTACCTGCCAGGCCTCCTGCAATCGCTTTCTGTGAATTGATGGTTTCTCTGGGACTTTTCTCGTTAAATCAGAAATCCAATTTGGATCAGGGGCAACCGGAATTAAATCTGGTTCAGGAAAATATCTGTAATCCTCTGCCTGCTCTTTGGAACGACCTGGTCTAGTCAATCCAGTATCTTCCAAGAAGTGACGAGTCTCTTGTTTAACTTTTTCACCCTTTTCCAGGAGTTCTGCTTGGCGAATAATTTCACCAGTCAATGCACGTTCAATAGAACGAAGTGAATTTACATTCTTTGTTTCAGATCGGGTACCAAGTTCTCCACTTCCAATTGGAGCAAGTGAGACGTTAGCATCGCAACGGAGCGATCCTTGTTCCATTTTCACATCAGAGACTCCAAGTGAGCGGAGAATGTCTCTCAGTTCAGTGACATATGCACGTGCAACCTGTGGTGCATATTTTCCAGTACCTGGAATTATCTTTGTAACAATTTCGATTAGTGGAATACCAGCGCGGTTGTAATCTAGTAATGAATACTCAGCACCATGAATTCGACCTGTAGCACCACCAACATGAAGAGATTTACCAGTGTCCTCTTCCATATGTACACGTTCAATTTCTACTCTAAAACTCTTTAAACCTTCATCGGTATCAATTTCAACATCGAGGTACCCATTTACACAGATTGGTTCGTCATATTGAGATGTTTGGAAATTCTTAGGCATATCAGGATAGAAATAATTCTTGCGAGCAAATCGACTAAATGGTGTAACTGAGCAATTCAGGGCAAGGCCGATTAAGATTGCACTCTCCACTGCTCTTCCATTCACAACAGGAAGTGATCCTGGAAGTCCGAGACATACTGGACATGTCTGTGTATTTGGCTCCGCGCCGAACTCTGTTGAGCAGGAACAGAACATCTTAGATTTTGTATTTAATTCGACGTGCACTTCAAGTCCGAGAGTTGGCTCGTACTTACTCATTGCACCTACGTAATCGAGAGCCATTACAAAGTGACCTTTGAAAGAAGTGGTGAGCCCCATTTATTTAATAATGCTGCTTCTAAAGTTCCCCCAACTTGATAAAGGAGATCATCTTTCATAACTGGTGCTGTAATTTGAAATCCAACAGGAAGACCATCTTCGTCTGCAACTCCAGATGGCAGACTCATACTTCCAAGACCAGCAAGATTTACTGGAATCGTTGCAATGTCATTTAGATACATAGAAAGTGGATCATCAACTTTGTCGCCAATTTTAAAAGCAGTTGTTGGTGCTGTTGGTGAAACTAATACATCAGCCTTTGCAAATGCTTTCTCATAATCTTGCTTTATTAGAGTACGAACTTTCTGGGCAGAACCATAATATGCATCGTAATAACCAGATGAGAGTGCATATGTTCCAAGAATAATTCGGCGTTTAACCTCTGGACCAAATCCAGCTTCTCTTGTTATATTCATAACTTCTTCAGCGCTTTTCGTTCCATCATCGCCCACTCGTAAGCCATAACGCATGGAATCAAAGCGTGCCAAGTTCGATGAGGCCTCACTAGGAGCGATTAAGTAATAAGCAGCTAAACCATATTCAAAATTTGGACAGGAAACTTCAACAATTTCTGCACCTAAATTGGCAAGTAATTCAAGTGACTCGTTAAAACGATTGCGGACACCAGCTTGGAAACCCTCACCAATTAATTCTTTAATTACGCCGATTCTTAGACCCTTCACATCTAATTTCTTGGCCGCTTCTACAACTTTTGGAACTGGTTGATTAATACTTGTTGAATCTTTCTCATCATAGCCAGCAATTGCTTCATGAAGTAAAGCAGTATCTAAAACTGTACGAGCACAAGGACCTGCTTGATCAAGAGAAGATGAAAATGCAACTAGGCCAAAACGAGATACCGCGCCATATGTTGGTTTCACACCAACTGTTCCTGTTACCGCAGCAGGTTGACGGATCGAACCACCTGTATCCGTTCCGATTGCAAGTGGTGCTTCAAATGCAGCAAGTGCTGCTGAAGAACCGCCACCTGAACCTCCTGGAATTCTTGTTAAGTCCCAAGGATTATGTGTTGGACCATATGCAGAATTTTCAGTAGATGAACCCATTGCAAATTCATCCATATTTGTCTTTCCTAAAATAACAATGTCGTTCTTTTTTAGATTCTTAACAACAGTTGAGTCATATGGTGGCCGCCATCCTTCAAGCATCTTCGACCCACAGGTTGTTGGAATTCCCTTTTGAGTTAATACATCTTTAAGTGCGAGTGGAACGCCAGCAAGAGGTGCGAGCTTCTCGCCTTTCGCACGTTTCTCATCTATCTGCTTGGCTTGAGCAAGAGCACCATCTTTATCTACATAAAGAAATGCATGAACTTTCTCATCTACTTCTAAGATTCTATTTAAATGTTGGTTTGTAAGTTCAACTGAAGTTATTTCGCCTTTTGTTAAGGCATCCGCCATCTGCGTTGCAGAATTTTTTATTAAAGTCATTGTTCTTCACCAAGAATTTGAGGAACTCGGAAACGGTCCTCTTCTTTTGCTGGAGCACCAGAAAGTGCCTCTTCGGGAGTAAGTGAGGGTTTTACTTCATCTTTTCGGAAAACATTTGTCATCTCAATTGCATGGGATGTTGGTTTTATATCCTCTTTTGCTACGGCAGAAACACTAGCTACTGCATCAAGAATTTGAGCCAATTGAGTAGAGAGATGATCTAATTCATCTGCAGTCATTTCAATTCGAGCAAGTTTTGCCAATTTAGCAACATCGTCGCGGGAAATATTCGACATAGTCTTACCTTATCGGAAATTAAGCGCGAATCTGACCAGAGCCTGTAACGATCCAAGTCGTTGTGGTCATCTGCTCTAATCCCATTGGACCTCGTGCATGCAACTTCTGATTTGAAATTCCAATTTCAGCACCAAAGCCCATCTGCTCACCATCTGTAAATCTAGTTGATGCATTTACCATTACTGCGGCTGCATCTGACAAAGCAACAAATTTATTTGCATTCTCTTCATTTTCAGTAATTATCGCTTCTGTATGTTTTGTTCCAAACTTTGCAATGTGATCAGATGCTTCTAAAAGCGTAGAAACAATTCCTACATTCATCTCTAAGGCATTATATTCAGTATGCCAATTTTCATCTGTTGCAATAGTTGTACTTATTCCCAACTTATCAGCGATTTCTTTTACTTTCGCATCAACATGCAATATGACTTTTGATTCATTAAGTGCCGCCAAAGCTACAGGTAAAAATTTCCCAGCAACTGCTTCGTGCACTAATAATGTTTCAGCCGCATTGCAGACACTTGGACGATGTGTTTTTGAATTTAAAGTAATTGGTAATGCCTTTGCAAGATCAGCATATTCATCAACATAAACATGACAGACACCTGCACCAGTCTCAATAGTTGGCACCGTTGATTCATCTACTACAGTTCTAATTAAATTGGCAGAACCGCGAGGTATTACTAGGTCGACTTTTCCTCTGGCATTTAATAATGATTGGACGGTAGAACGGTCATCACTTGGAATTAATTGAATTACGTCAGGTGAGATTGCAGTTCTGCCAAGTGCGCGGCGCATTACATTGACCAGAACCTGATTAGAAGCTGCGGCAGATGATGAACCGCGAAGTAATGCAGCATTTCCACTCATAAGTAGAATAACTGCAGCATCAACTGTCACGTTTGGACGTGCTTCATAAACCATTCCAACAACACCAAATGGAACAGTAACCTGCTTTAAATGCAATCCGTTTGGCAATGTACTTTCTTTTATTGTTTTGCCTACCGGGTTAGGCAATTTAGAAACTTGGCGAGCGCCGTTTGCAATTCCCCTGATTCGATCTTCTGTTAGAAGAAGTCGGTCCTGCATTGATTCAGCCATGCCATCTTTAATGGCTCGCTCCATGTCTTCATTGTTAGCAGCAAGGATTTCAATAGCGCTAGATTCAATCTCTTCGGCAATTTTTTCAAGCGCCTGGGCACGTTCTGCTCCAGAGGCGGCAACCAAAGTCCGTGCGGCTTTTCGTGCGGTATCCGCTAAATCATTGACCACTTTTGTGGCGTCTAAGTGAGTTGCCATGAACTAAGCCTAAAGCCTTCTACCCTTCTCCTGTGAATCGTTTATTGAAGGTCCTAAAGCGCACCGCAATCGTCGTCGTAATTCTTGGAGTATTGCTCGAAGGATTTACATTAGTGATTAGATATCCAAATCCGATTGCAGCAGTTCGTCTTGGTCTGGCTCCGGCATCAAAAACTCCGACTCTAATGCCCGCTCACAACATTGCGCCATCAACTACGCCAATTGAACTTCCGACAGGGCATGAAAATGCGCCAACGACAGTAACTTGGCAAGGATCAAAAGTTCCGTGGCAAGAATTCCTAGATAAAAGTTATACAAACGTCTTACTAATTCTCCGAAACGGCGTAATTACTTA
>CAWULH010000032.1:0-6827 GCA_963923215.1 uncultured bacterium | reverse complement strand
CCCAAAGAATGCTAATTTGGTAATTCGCGTACTTAGGAAAAAAGATTCATATATCGAGGATTTAACTGAATCCTTAAATAAATTACTAAATAAAGTTTCGGTAGCCAGATGAATCCGTTTATTTTAATCCTCAAGGCTTATCGATTGCTTATTTCCCCATTACTTGGTCCACGCTGTAAGTACTATCCAAGCTGTTCGCAATATGCGATTGATGCAATTATGGAATATCCAGTCAAAGGATTTTTCTTAGCTGCCTGGCGATTAATTCGTTGCAATCCTTGGTCACATGGCGGCGTTGATTATGTACTTAAGAGAGATGGAATTACTCCGATTAAACATGAGAAAGTGAGTGCTTAATGCATTACATCCTTGACCCGCTTTATTACGCAGTTTCTTGGGTCCTAGTCCAATTCCACTCATTTGCGGGATTGGTTACCAAAAATGAATCCGTCCGTTGGTCAGCCTCAATCGTCCTTCTTGTGGTCTTGATCCGTATTATTTTGATTCCGCTTTTCGTCCGCCAGATTAAATCCCAGCGTGCTTTAACTGCCCTTCAGCCACATATGAAGGAGATACAGAAGCGGTACAAAGATGATCGCCAGAAGCAATCTGAAGAGATGATGAAGCTCTACAAAGAGCATAAGACAAATCCTCTTGCATCTTGTTTCCCAATCTTGGCGCAGGCTCCAATCTTCTTTGCACTCTTTACAGTTCTAAACGGAATTTCAACCCATAAGCCACATGGATTGATGCGAGGCGAAGTTTTAGCATCGGCAGATAATGCAACATTCTTTGGCGCAAATCTTTCATCACGTTTTATTGGCTCAGGAAATACCACAACCAAAGTTGTAACAATTCTTTTAATTTTATTTATGTCAGCATCTACATTCTCAACACAACGTCAGTTGATGACAAAGGGAATGCCAAAGATGGATTCCTCAAACAATATGATGTTGCAACAACAGAAAATTATGTTGTATGTATTTCCAGTAATTTTTGCAATATCTGGAGTTAACTTCCCAGTCGGTGTTTTACTTTATTGGGGTACAACAAATCTCTGGACATTTGGACAGCAGATGTATGTAATTAAGCGAAACCCAACTCCAGGGTCACCTGCTTATGACGAATGGAAGAAGAAGCAAGATAAGAAAAATAAAAATGAAGTAGTTAGTGAAGATACTCAGGGTTCGGTTGCAGTTGAAGAGCCAAAGGGCCAACGTCAGCAACCAAAGCGAAAGAAGAGAAGGTAAAAGGTTATGAGCGAAGAGAAAAAAACTTTAATTGCAAGGTTAGAAGAAGAGGGCGATGTCGCTGCCGATTACTTAGAAGGCTTACTCGATATTGCTGATCTTGATGGCGATATAGATATCGATGTAGAAAATGAACGCGCATCGTTATCAATTGCTGGTGGCAATTTGCAGAACCTGGTTGGCGAGCGCGGTGAAGTTCTTGATTCACTTCAAGAGTTAACTCGTCTTGCAGTCCAGACTGTTACTGGTGAGCGTTCTCGTTTAATGCTCGATATTGATAACTTCCGTGGTGGCAAGAAAGAAGAGCTAACTAAGTTGGCCCAAGAAGTTGCAAAGGAAGTAAAGGACTCGGGTGAGAGCGTGAAGTTAAAGCCTATGAATGCCTTTGAGAGAAAAGTGATCCACGACACAATTCAATCCCTTGGCCTAACCTCTGAATCTGAGGGCGAAGAGCCAAACCGCTGCGTCGTTGTTCTAGCCTCCTAGAACTACCATCCCTAGGGCCATACCTGTGGTTTCACGTGAAACCCTCTTAGCCGATTACTTTCCTGAAAATGCGGAGAAGGCCTCGGCCTATGGCCAGATACTTGCCACCCGTGCAATCGAGTGGGGGCTAATTGGTCCAAAAGAGGGGGATCGGATCTGGGACCGCCATATCGCAAACTGCCTTCCCATAACCAAGTTAATTCCAGAGGGCGCATCCTTAATAGATATTGGCTCTGGGGCAGGACTTCCCGGAATCGTCATTGCCTTGGCCAGGCCGGATTTAAAAGTAACCCTTCTCGAACCCCTTGCTAGACGGTTTGATTTTCTAAATGGGGTTGCTGCCGAACTTGGCCTAGATATTTCGATCCATAGAGGAAAAGCGGAGGCCGAAAAAGGGGGCTTCGATATTGTCACTGGACGGGCCGTTGCCCCATTATCAAAATTTGTAGAGATGACCTGGCACCTAGTTAAACCGGGCGGGGCAATCTTGGCGATGAAGGGGGTTGCTGCCGAGGATGAAATTAAGGAACTTCAGGCACCAAAAGGGATGGCAAGCGTCCAGCTTCACACCATTACTTTGGGCGAGTTGGAGCCTTCTCGCATAGTTGAGGTCCGTAAGGCTGGTTAAATGCCGGCGTGGATGATTCACGTGAAACATTAGATCGTAAGGTCATTGGGATTCGCCGGCTAAAAGAGCCGATGCCGACCCCAATTAAGACCCGCATCTTCACCGTGGCCAACCAGAAGGGTGGAGTTGGAAAGACAACGACTGCCGTCAATGTTGCAGCGGCACTGGCTATGGGAGGCCTTCGGGTCCTTGTAATTGATTTAGATCCCCAGGGCAATGCCTGCACCGCACTTGGGATTGATCGAAATAACCTGGCAGGAATGTTTGAAGTATTAGTTAATGAGCAACCAATCTCTTCAGTTGTGCAGAAAGCGGCTGGATTTCCCCACCTCGAGTGCGCACCCGCAGATCTCGCGCTATCTGGCGCAGAAGTAAATATGGTCTCTTTTGTTTCTCGCGAATCAAGATTGAAATTTGCTTTAGAAACTTTCTTAACAGAACGGGAAGCCCAAGGGCAGCGAATCGATTATGTAATTATTGATTGTCCACCATCACTTGGTTTATTAACAGTGAATGCACTTACTGCAGCAGAAGAAGTTTTAGTTCCAATTCAATGTGAGTACTACTCACTTGAAGGATTAACTTTATTACTGCAAACATTGCAACAAGTTCAATCAATGCTTAATAAGCAAGTACATATTTCAACAATTGTTTTAACTATGTACGACTCAAGAACTCGTCTTGCAAATGATGTTGCAAACTCTGTACGTCAACATTTCCCTAAGGAATTAATTGATATTCCAATTCCACGCGCAGTACGTATTTCAGAAGCACCTTCATTTAATCAGACAGTAATGACTTACGATGCATCATCACCTGGTGCAATTGCTTATATGCAAATCGCAAGAGAGATTGCTAAACGCGGTGTTGCAAATATCGAGGTGGCATGAGTACTCGCAAAGGTGGCTTAGGACGCTCACTTGATTCACTTATTCCAACTGCAATTACAACACAGCAGGGTGTCACCGTTGCAAATCGCGATGAAATTGATATTAATTTAATACAACCAAATTCTCGTCAACCAAGAACAGTATTTGAAGAAGATGCATTAAATGAATTAGCTTCTTCAATTAAAGAAGTTGGAATTCTCCAACCACCAGTTGTCCGTGCAATTGCAGGTGGCAAGTATGAATTAATTATGGGAGAACGACGACTCCGCGCATCAAAACTTGCAGGGCTTAAAAAAATTCCAGTAATAATTCGTCAGACTCCAGATAATGAATTACTTCGCGAAGCATTACTTGAAAATATTCATAGATCGCAATTAAATGCTTTAGAAGAAGCGGCTGCATATCAAAATCTATTAACCGACTTTGGATATACCCATGATGAGCTTGCCGAAAAAATCGGAAAGTCCCGTCCAGTTATCTCAAATACATTAAGACTTTTAAATCTTCCATCATCTGTTCAACGTCGAATTGCAGCCGGAGTTATATCGGCAGGACATGCGCGCGCGCTCCTCTCATTAACTGATGAGAAAGCAATCGAGCAGTTAGCAAACCGGATAGTTTCAGAAAATTTATCGGTCCGCGCTGTTGAAGAGATTGTTGCAACCTCATCAGGTAAAGCTGAAACAAGTAAGGTAAAAGGTGCGAAAGTAACTAACTTAAGAGCACGCGAGATTCAGAATGAATTGGCAGATAAATTGGATACTCGAGTCTCAGTTGAGCTTGGGAAAACTAAAGGGAAAATTGTTATAGAGATTGCAGATTTATCTGATTTGGAGCGAATCAATAAATTAATTTAAACCGCGGAAAGCCATCTCATTTTCGATGACTTTACCGAGGGACTTAACACCTTCACGGATACGTTCTGGTGTTGGGTAACAATAAGAAAGACGCATTGACCAAGATCCAAGTCCATCCGCGTAAAAGGCTGTGCCTGGAACGTATGCAACTTTTCCAACTATCGCCTTTGGCATAAGTGCTTTGGTATCAATTTCTGGTGGAAGAGTTATCCAGACGTAGAAGCCGCCACCCGGCTTAGTCCATGTCGCTCCTTTAGGAAAGAACTCTTGGAGTGATTCCAGCATGGCATCACGTCGCACCTTATAAAGTTTTGTAAATGCAGCAATTTGATCACGCCATGGTTGATCCGAGAGATAAGAAGAGATTGCAAGTTGTGAGAAATTTGATGGACAGAGAATCGAAGATTCTGAAGCAATAACGATTTTCTCTTTCAATGCTTGTGGAACCAAGGCCCAACCAGTTCTAAATCCAGGAGCGATTGTCTTTGAGAAAGAACCTAGATAGATAACATTTTCGGAATCTTCGGCACGCATCGCATTTGGTGATGGCTTATCAAATCCAAGTAATCCATAAGGATTATCTTCAATCACAAATATCTGTGCTTCTCGGCAGATCTCCAAAATTTCAGTGCGGCGATCTGGTGAAAGTAATACACCTGCTGGGTTCTGATAATTGGGAATTAGATAAAGGAATTTAATTTTATGTCCGGAAGCTCGCGTTACCTTAATTGCTTCACGGAGTGCATCTGGAATAAGGCCATCGTTATCCATCGCAACATGTACAACTTTTCCTTCATATTGGTGGAATGTTCCGAGAGCACCTACATATGAAGGAGCTTCAACAAGAACTACATCACCTGGATCTAGGAAAATTCTTGAAATTAAATCTAAAGCTTGCTGCGATCCGGTTGTAATAATTACATCATCTGGATGGGCTTTAATTCCTTCAAGGGCCATTACATCGCAGATCTGTTCCCGGAGTTTTGGATGACCCTGGCCATTTCCATATTGCAATGCTTCCTGGCCATTCTCCCTAATTAATTTCTCAGTAACTCCAGCCATCATCTCCATTGGAAATGCAGAGAGGTTTGGCATTCCGCCGGCGAGAGAGACAATGTCGGGACGAGATGCGACGGCAAAGAGCGAACGAATTTCGCTTGGTTTCATCATCGAGGCGCGATGGGCGTAGCGCTCAGTTAAATTTTGAGGCGCCCCAGTTATAACGCGATTGACCTCGTTACTCATCAAAGAATTCTCCCACAGCCTCTATGGTGGGCGAAATTAATTAATCTTTTCGGATTCCAGCCTTACGAAGGTCAGATAAACGTAAGGTGCCAGTCTTGGCATCTTCCTCTGCCGATAAATAGAGTCGTTGAATTGCAATCAACACCGATTCAACAATGGTTTCACGGAAATTTGAATCATTTAACTTTTTAGCATCCCCTGGGTTGGTTAAGTACCCAAGGTCAACTCGAACCGTTGGGGATTTTGTAAGACGGAGGAAATTCCAAGTCTTGGAGTGGGTCCGGTTATTTAATAGATCAGTTCTTGCAGTGATTTCTCGTTGAACTAAATTTGCAAACTTTTCACCAACTACTGAGTGAATTCCATGGGCATCACTTCCGTAGTAATAAGTGGTCACACCATTTCCTTTTTCATTTGGGTATTTATCGGTATGAAATGCAATTACTAAATCAGCACCGCAATTATTTGCAATTTCAATCCGTTCCGCTTCACTTGGATTTATATTTTTACCTCGAGTTAATACGACAGTTACGCCAAGAGCAATTAAGCGACCCTCTAATCTCTGGGCGATATCAAACGAGATTTCCGCATCTTCTGCTGCACCACTCGGATCTAAAACAATTACCTTATTTGCAAGAGCCGGTCCTTTAACTATTCGAACCGCATCTTCACGTAATGCAGTGGGTGCGCCACCACTTACAACTTTAACTAATCGAATAAGTGAGATAACTGTTGCTGGTCCACAGATCCCATCAACTTTTGCACCAGTAGATTTCTGAAATTCTTTTACAGCCGTTTCAGTCCGCGGCCCAAAGATTCCATCGACTCGTCCTAAATTAAATCCCATCTCAACAAGTCTTGATTGCAGGGTTGCAACATCATCACCATGCTGCATATTTTGTGGAACATACTGAAGAATCCGGTCTCCGAGTTTCCACCTTGCCTCTTCAAGGGACTGCAGAGTCAGATTATCAATCTCACCTTTTACTTTAAGACCGCGTTCCTGTTGAAATGCTTTTAATGCATCAATAACTTCAGAAGTTAAAGAATCTGACTCTTTTTTTAAATAGCCCAACCGGACCAAAGTACTTGTAACTTGCGAAATAACTTTTGGATCGCTCATGTTGGATAAGAGTGATCGGCTAATTATCTCTTAGAGAAAAGCTTCTAGTTCTTTAAGTAGTGCTGGCTTTGGTCTGGCACCAATAATGGTCTTTGCAATTTGCCCATTTACATAGACATTCATAGTAGGAATTGAGGTAATTCCGTACTTCATTGCAATTGAAGGCTCTTCATCAGTATTTAGTTTTACAACTTTAATCTTGTCCGCATTCTCTGCGGCAATCTCTTCCAAAATTGGGCCAACTGCGCGGCAAGGGCCACACCATTCTGCCCAGAAATCTACAAGTACTGGTTTATCACTCTTAAGAACATCCTGATCAAAAGATGCTGCTGTTACTGGTTTTGCTGC
>CAWULH010000031.1:0-7279 GCA_963923215.1 uncultured bacterium | reverse complement strand
TTCATTAATTTAAATTAATTCCAGCTTGTCGAAAATCTTCCTTTAGTTGCGCCTTCTGCGCATCTGTGGCATCGACAAGAGGCAAACGAGTAAACCCACCAGGTAGACCCATCATATTTAGGGCCGCCTTCGTCAATATCGCACCTTGAGTGCGGAAAGTTCCAGTAAAGACTGGAAGTAATTCTTGATGTATTTCTAGTGCTCGCTCTGCATTTCCAGCAAACCATGCATCAAGCATTTCACGCATCTGTCGACTCACTGTATGTCCACAAACAGAAATAACGCCTACTGCTCCTACAGAAAGCAGTGGCAAATTTAAAATGTCATCGCCAGAATAAACCGGAATCCCAGTGCGCTTAATTACCCAAGAAGTTGCAGCAACATTCCCCTTGGCATCTTTTAACGCGACAATTCTTGGATGCTCATATAACTTAACAATCGTGTCACTCTCAATTTCAATTCCAGTACGTCCCGGGATGTCATACATAACCACAGGAAGATCAGTTGCATCTGCCATTGCAGTGAAATGTGCAATAACTCCAGCTTGAGGCGGTTTGTTGTAATACGGAGTAACAACTAATAGTCCATCTGCTCCTGCTTTTGCAGCACGTTTTGCCTGCTCTACTGAATGTGAAGTCTCATTATTTCCAGCACCGGCAACAATTTTTATTTTGGGTCCCACAACATTTCGGACGACTTTGATTATCTGATCTTTCTCATCATCACTTGTAGTAGGCGCCTCACCAGTAGTTCCATTTAAAACTAAACCATCATGGCCTTGCGAGATTAGATGTGCAGCTAATTTTTCAATTCCTGACCAATCAACATCGCCGTTTTTTGTAAACGGAGTGATCATGGCGGTTGTCAGGCGACCAAATGGTGCTGCAATTTCCATAGCGGCAGTCTAGAACGAGGTTAAGGTGAAACGCGACCAGATTTATTAAATGCAGCGTAGGTAAGCGGCATTAATTCTGCAAAATGCTTCTCCATCTTCTCTGCAACCATCTCAATCTCTCGTTGTGGGTATGAAGGGAAATGAGAGCCCTCATGTGCAGTTCGAAGAGATAGGAAGTTCATTAATGCTCTGGCATTCATAGTTACATACATTGAAGAATAGAGGGTCACTGGCAGGACAGCGCGTGCCACTTCCCTTGCAACTCCTGCATTTAACATATCTTTGTATCGTTGATAAGCGTAAGTGCAACTTTCTTTTATTGATTTAACCACTAATTCATACTGTTCCGGTGTGCCTTCAACAAATTCATACGCACCCGTCTTGCCGATTTGAACTAATTTACGATCTTTACTTGGAACATAGAAAACTGGTCGGAGTTCTCGATAGCGCCCGCTCTCTTCATTGTAAGAAGCAATGCGATGTCGCATAAATTCGCGGAAGACAAAAATTGGGGCAGAAATAAAGAAGGTCATCGATGTATGTTCAAATGGACTGCCATGACGTTCTCTTGCAAGATAATTAATTAAACCTGCATCGCGATCAGAAGTATTTCCTACTGACTCTAATGATTTATCGCCCGCCGTAGAGACCCGAGCGGCCCATACAACGTCTGCATCACTTGCACTTGCCTTAACTAATTCAACTGTTACATCATCTCTAAATATGATTTCGTGTTCTTCCGTCATAGCGCGACCCTATAAAAGAGGGTCAATTCTCTTCGGGATTAGGGCAGAATAACGGCGTGTCTATTAAACGCGATGCGATGGGGCTCTCATTTGCCGTAGGTCTATACGGCAGCGCCTTCGGTGCAGCGGCTGTCGCAAACCACTTCTCAATTGCACAGGCATGCTTTCTATCTCTAGTTTTATTTTCGGGTGCATCGCAATTTGCTGTTGTTGGCGTTATTGGTGCCGGAGGTAGTGCCCTTAACGCAATTGGGACTGGTGGATTGCTGGGTCTACGAAATGCGCTCTATTCATTGCGGATGAAACCAATATTGAAATTAAAGGGCGCTAAACGTGTAATTGGATCGCAATTAACTATTGATGAATCAACCGGAATCGCACTTGCACAAGATAATGCAAAAGATTCGGTAAGTGGTTTCTGGTATACCGGAATAGGTGTTTATTTCTGGTGGAATTTATTCACCTTAATTGGAGCGCTGGGTGCACAATCAATTGGAAATCCATCGAAATGGGGGCTTGATTCGGCGGTACCAGCTGCATTCCTGGCTCTAGTCTGGCCTCGACTTACTACTAAGAAAAATTGGAGTATTGCGTTAATTGCTGCAGTGCTTTCAATATTATTAACTCCAATATTGCCTGCGGGTCTACCAATAATTTCCTGCGCGCTCCTCGCTTTAATCTTTGGCTGGCGCGCATGAGCCAATCTTGGATTGCAGTAATAGGCTCTAGCGCTATCTGCTACGCCCTTAAATATTTAGGTACTGTCGTTCCTCACTCTTGGCTTGAGAAGCCAAGATTTACCAGGATCAATAATCTGATTCCGATCTCATTATTGACTGCTCTTGTCGCTGTGAACGTCTTTGCAAACAAGTCTAAATTGGTTGTAGATCAGCGTTTATTTGGACTGACAGCAGCAGTCATCCTATTAACTTTTAAACGCTCATTCTTAACAGTCGTGCTTGGAGCAGCCTTAATTTCAGCGGTCGCTTACAAATTTATCTTCTAATTTTAAATTAGAGAATATTTAAAGATTGTAATTTCTCCTGCAAAGCATTATCTGAAGGTTCAGTTAAGTGACTTCCATCTTCAAAAATAATGACTGGAATTGAACGCATTCCACCGTTGATTGCAATTACTTTATCTGAAGCTTCAGGGTCAGCCTCTACATCAATATACGTATAAGAAACATTATTCTTATCAAGGAATTTCTTAGAGCGGCGGCAATCCCCACACCATTCTGCTCCGTACATAATTACATTGCTCATATTCTCTCCTTAATCTAGATCCATAAAGTGCTCCAGGCCGTAAGTAAGGCCTGGTGTTGTAACAATTTTTCTAATACCGAGTAAAACTCCCGGCATAAAACCAGTTCGATCAATTGAGTCGTGGCGAATCGTTAATGTTTCTCCTAGATCACCCAATATTACTTCTTGATGCGCAACCAAGCCACGTAAGCGAACTGAATGAACTGGCACATCGCCAACTTTTGCTCCACGTGCACCAGAAAGTGAGGACGTCGTCGCATCTGGCATTGGATCCTTTTTTGCCGCTTTACGAGACTCCGTAATCATTTCGGCTGTCCGTAATGCAGTACCAGAAGGAGCATCAGCCTTATTTGGATGATGTAATTCAACAATCTCTGCCGATTCAAAATATTTAGAAGCCTTTGCAGCAAACTGCATCATTAAAACTGCGCCTAATCCAAAGTTAGGGGCGATTAATGCACCAACTTTTGGATTTTTAGCGAGCCAGGTTCGAATTTGATTAAGTTTATTTTCATCAAATCCAGTTGTACCAACAACGACTGAAATTCCGTTGTTAATTGCAAATTCTAAATTCTTCATAACAGTATCCGGATGGGTAAAGTCAACTACTACCTGGGCACCGCTTTTTACTAATGATTCCAGAGAATCGCCAAGATCTATTGCTGATACAAGTTCAAGATCTTTTGAATTAGTAATTGCTTTTACAGTCTCAGAACCCATTCGACCCTTTGCGCCAATTACTCCTACCTTGATACTCACCTGATCACCTTCTCAAATTTACTTGTACTTTTAAATGGTCCCACTACTGCAAGCGTAGGAGATACTGTCAATAGTTCGCTCGCAATTTCTCTTATTTCATCGTGTGTTACAGAAGATACGCGCTTTAGGATTTCATCAAAGCTCATAATCTCACCGTAAACCAATTCGGATTTACCAATCCGATTCATTCGGGAGCCACTATCTTCCTGACTTAGAACAAGTGCGCCACGAACGGCTCCTTTGGCACGAATAATTTCCTCGTTAGTTATTCCATTATTGGCCACTTCATTAGTGATATCTCTAATAATTGAAATTACTTCTTCTGCCTTCTGGGGTTGGCATCCAGCGTAGAAAGAAAGTGACCCACTTCCTGCGAATTGTTGAATATATGAGTAAACCGAATAAGCCAGTCCCCGCTTCTCGCGAATCTCTTGAAATAATCTTGATGACATTCCGCCACCAAGAGCAGATGCAAGAATACTTAATGCGAATCGACGATCGTCATTTCTACTTACTCCATCGACACCAAAAAGTAAGTGGGCTTGTTCCGTTTTTCTATCAATAATTCCGACTTTATTTCTCCCGGAAATTTTTGCTGGGGAACTTGTCCGCAATCTGAAATCTGTTTTTGGTCTATCTAAGAAATTATCTCTTGATAACGCGGCTTCAACTTTTCGTACAACATCTTTATGCTTAACATTGCCTGCTACCGCAACAACAATATCTTGTGGCAGATATTTCTTCTTATAGTAGTTATAAACCGTATTGCGGGACATTGATTTAATTGACTTTGTAGTCCCAAGAATTGGGCGGCCCAATTGTGAGTTTCCATAATAAGTTTCAAGAAAGAGATCATGAATCAAATCAGATGGGTCGTCATCACGCATTGCAATTTCTTCAAGAACAACATTTGCCTCTGCTTTTACATCCGCTGCATCGACCACGGATGAGGTTATTAAATCTCCGAGAACATCAATTGCTAGGGCTAAATCTGAGTCAATAACTCTTGCATAGAAGCAGGTGTACTCCTTACTTGTGAAGGCATTCATCTCACCGCCAACGGCTTCAATCGCTGACGAAATATCAAGAGCACTTCTATTTTTGGTTCCTTTAAATAATAAGTGCTCAAGAAAATGTGAAGCTCCCGCGGTTGCAGAACCTTCATCGCGAGAGCCAATATTTATCCAGATTCCCACCGCAGCGGAGCGAACTGTATTTACCTCTTCGGTAACAATCCGCAATCCGCTAGGGAGAACTGTCTTTGCCATTAATTATTCTTCGGTTGAGCTTCCTTCAGGAAGAACCGGAATTAGTGAGAACTTACCCTTTGGATCTATCTCACCGATTTCAACTTCGATTTCGTCGCCAACCTTCATAACATCTTCAAGGTTTTCGATCCGTTTTCCACCATGCATCTTTCGAATCTGAGAGATGTGTAGGAGCCCATCTTTACCTGGAACTAACGAGATGAATGCTCCGAAGGTTGCAAGTTTTACAACTTTACCGTTGAAACGCTCGCCAACTTCTGGGATATGTGGATTAGCAATATCGTTGATCATCTTCTTAGCAGCTTCTGCTTGTGATCCTTCAATTGCGCCAATATAAATCGTTCCATCATCTTCAATTGTGATTTCAGCACCAGTATCATCTTGAATCTGGTTGATCATCTTTCCTTTAGGTCCGATAACTGCACCAATAGAATCAACTGGAACCTTAATTGTCATGATTCGTGGAGCTAATAAGCTCATCTCATCTGGTGCATCGATTGCTTGATGCATTAGATCCAAGATAAATAGACGGGCTTCCTTTGCTTGAAGTAATGCACCTGCAAGTACAGATGCAGGAATTCCATCTAGTTTGGTATCTAATTGAAGTGCTGTAACAAATTCTTTGGTACCAGCAACCTTAAAGTCCATATCGCCAAATGCATCTTCTGCACCAAGAATGTCGGTCAGCGCAACATACTCAGTTTTGCCATCTACTTCGTCAGAAATTAGGCCCATAGCAATACCAGCAACGGGTGCCTTTAATGGAACACCAGCATTAAGTAGTGAAAGTGTTGATGCACATACGGATCCCATTGAAGTTGAACCGTTTGACCCAAGCGCTTCGGAGACCTGACGGATTGCATATGGGAACTCTTCACGTGTTGGCAGAACTGGAACGAGTGCTCTTTCTGCAAGAGCACCGTGTCCAATTTCGCGACGCTTAGGTGAACCAACACGACCAGTCTCACCAACTGAATAAGGTGGGAAGTTGTAGTTGTGCATATAGCGCTTGGTTGTTTCAGGATTCAAAGTATCTAACTGTTGCTCCATCTTAAGCATATTAAGAGTTGTAACACCAAGAATCTGAGT
The DNA here is from genome assembly GCA_963923215.1 of uncultured bacterium. GTDB lineage: Bacteria > Actinomycetota > Actinomycetes > Nanopelagicales > Nanopelagicaceae > AAA044-D11. The sequence goes on along the minus strand of CAWULH010000031.1, from coordinate 1,257 downwards.
CTCACCACGTTCAAAGATTGCAGAACCGTGAACGCGAGGCATTACTTCAACCTCACATGTGATTGGACGGATATCGCGGATACCACGACCATCAATACGGATCTTCTCGCGAAGTACACGTTGACGGACAAGTTTCTTTGTAACTGAGCGGAGCGCTGCAGATACTTCCTTATCACGATCTACAAATTGCTCTGCAAGTTTTTCTGCCACAGATTTATTGATTTCATCTAGGCGAGTTTCACGCTCTTGTTTACCGGCAATTGTTAATGCTTTTGCAAGATCTTCCTTTGCTGCGCTTTCAACTGCTGCATACACATCATCCTGATAATCAAGATAGACCGGAAACTCTGCTGTTACCTTCCCGGCAACTTTCGCAAGTTCTAATTGAGCTTCACAAAGCTTACGGATAAAAGGCTTAGCAGCCTCAAGACCCTGGCCGACAATCTCTTCAGTTGGAGCTACTGCCCCACCTTTAACAAGATCAAAAGTATTATCGGTTGCTTCTGCTTCAACCATGATGACTGCAATGTCGTCACCTTTTATTGAACCAGCAACGACCATATCAAATACGGCTTTCTTAATATCTGAATGATTTGGGAAGGCAACCCATTGTCCATCAATTAATGCAACACGGACGCCACCAATTGGACCACTAAAAGGTAGTCCAGCAAGTTGAGTCGACATTGATGATGCATTGATAGCAAGTACGTCATACATGTGGTCTGGGTTTAATGCCATAACTGTTACAACAACCTGAACTTCATTACGAAGCCCTTTAATAAATGCTGGTCGTAACGGGCGATCAATTAAACGGCATGTAAGGATTGCATCTTCTGATGGACGGCCTTCACGACGGAAGAAAGATCCTGGAATCTTTCCAGCCGCATACATACGCTCTTCTACATCTACTGTTAGAGGAAAGAAATCGAATTGATCTCGTGGTTGCTTTGATGCAGTTGTTGCAGATAGCAACATTGAATCATCATCTAAGTAAACCAGTGCAGTACCTGCAGCTTGTCTAGCTAGGCGACCAGTTTCAAAGCGAATTTCACGCTTTCCAAATTTACCGTTATCAATTATTGCAACGGCGGTTTTTACATCTGGACCTTCCATAGGTCATTTCTCCATTTCGTAATACGACAACTTCCAATTTGAAATGGATCTTCGATCGAAGTTCACGCGCCTATTCTTTTAAACATTTGCGTAAACCACTACCGAGGACCAATTTCAATCGGTAGAAGTTGTCGTTGGTTTATT
>CAWULH010000030.1:0-7304 GCA_963923215.1 uncultured bacterium | reverse complement strand
CGTTTGATTAACTTTGCAAACTCCGAAATATTTATGGTTGGCACATTTGCCACAGTTATAGTTTCCCGAAATTTTTACAAATTTAATACCAATACAAACCCACTTACAGGTATCAAGTTGGTCGGAGTTCTCGCTTCCTTTTTGATTGCCTCAATGCTGATGTCTGGAGTGACTGCAGTTCTTGTGGAACTGGTCGCATATAGAAGGCTTCGTGCTCGTGGAACCAATCGTCTGGCATCTCTTATCTCTGCCATTGGAACTTCAATCGTGCTTCAAGAGGGTGTAAGAATACTGACTCATTCAACTCCAATTTCTAACCCACGTGTTATCCATAAATATGACGTGATTACTTTTGGCTCAACTGGGATTCGAAATGACATTCTGATTGTCTTGATTTTTGCAGCTGGCCTCTATTTCGCCATCGATCGATTCGTATCCAAGACTCTTCTAGGAAAAGCCATTCGAGCAGTTTCAATGAGCGAAGAAACTTCTCGTCTCATGGGTATAAATTTAAATCGAGTAATTTCAGCAACATTTTTTATTGGTGGAATTACAACAGGAGCAGCAGCTTTCCTTTATGAGACAGTTTATGAAAATACTAAATACAATGTTGGATTTTCAATTGGCTTAGCAGCATTTACTGCCGCCGTACTTGGTGGAATTGGAAATATTCGCGGCGCATTTTATGGTGGTCTGACACTTGGACTTCTTGAAGTCTTTATTGCGGCGATTCTAGGTACACAGTGGAAATCAGTAACGGTTTTCGTTGTACTTGTTCTTGTCCTTCTATTTAAGCCTAATGGTCTTTTTGGTGAAGCCATTACGCAGTCGAGAGTTTAAGGAGGTAATCGTGATTAATTTACGTGATAAGGGCGCAGAGATTTGGGAGCGGTCAAATCGTATCCAGCGCACAATTTTTGTGGTTGTGCTAATCGCTCTAATTGCATTACTTCCATTTGCTGCTAATTTTCCAGTTACATCAATCCTGGATACTCCAATTAGTTCTTATGAGGCAGTTCTTGTTTATCCAGTAGGAATGTTTGTTCTTATGGCCCTTGGCCTAAATATCGTAGTTGGTAAGAGTGGTCTCTTAGATCTTGGGTATGTGGCCTTCTTTGCTATAGGTGCATATACCGATGCAATTCTTGGAACTAAGTTTCACATGAATACATGGGAAGTGCTTCCGATAGGAATGGCACTGGCAATGATTTCGGGTGTGATTCTTGGATTACCTACCTTACGACTTCGTGGTGATTATCTTGCGATTGTTACATTGGGATTTGGTGAAATTGTAAGAATCGTCGCAGTTAATAATCCAAAGATTGGTGGACCAAACGGAATAGCAGCGGTTCCAAATCCACCTTCCTTATTTGGCATTGAATTTAGTCTAGATAATATGAAGGGCTTTTTCTGGATTGTTCTTATCATGGCACTACTTGTTATCTGGGTAGTTCGACGTTTCACTATCCGCCGTCCTGGTCGCGCTTGGGAGGCAATTCGTCAAGACGAGGATGTTGCGATGTTGATGGGAGTTCCAACGCTCCGTTACAAAATTTGGTCTTTTAGTATTGGTGCCGCCATTGGTGGTGCTGCAGGAGTTATCTTTGCCTCTAAATCAATGTATGTAGCACCAGATATGTTCTCATTTAACATCTCAGTTCTCGTTTTATCTTGCGTAGTTTTCGGCGGAATGGGAAATATTTGGGGAGTAATTGTTGGTGGTGTGATACTTGCATATTTACCAGAACGTATCCGCTTTATCTCTGATGCTCGCCAATTGGTTTTCGGTTTAGCACTTGTAATTATCATGAATGTCAGACCGGATGGTCTCTTACCGCGTAAAAAGCGCGAGAAGATTAAGGTGGCAAAATGAGTAAGAAGATCCTTGAACTAACAAACTTAACTATGCAGTTTGGTGGCGTTAAGGCACTTGATTCTGTCGATTTTCATGTAAATGAGGGTGAAATTTGTGCACTTATCGGCCCAAATGGTGCGGGTAAGACAACAGTATTCAATGTTGTAACAGGCGTTTACACACCAACTTCCGGTGATATTAAATTCCAAGGCGAGAGCATTGTTGGAAAGAAACGGGCAGCAATAACTAAATCTGGAATTGCTCGTACATTCCAGAACGTCCGTCTATTTGGTGATATGACTGCTCTTGAAAATGTCGTTACAGCGACCGATGTACATAAGAAATCTGGATTAGTTGGGGCACTTTTCGGAACACCTCTGGCTCGTCGAGAAGAGAAAGAGGGACGAGCACGTGCACATGAACTCTTAGAGTTCTTAGGAATAGATCACCGCTCTGATCAACTAGCCAAGAATCTTCCGTATGGAGATCAGCGCCGTCTTGAGATTGCCCGTGCACTTGGAACTGAACCAAAGTTACTTCTCCTTGATGAGCCTGCTGCGGGATTCAATCCAGCCGAGAAGCGTGAACTTGCAACAACTATTAAGAAGATTCGGGACGCTGGATACACAGTTCTTCTTATTGAACACGATATGTCTTTGATTATGGGAATTTCAGATCGAGTTTCGGTTCTGGATTTTGGTAAGAAGATTGCAGATGGAACAACAACAGAAGTTCAGAATGATCCAAATGTTATTGAGGCATATTTAGGAGTTCCAGCAGATGCATCTTGAAATTAAAGACCTAAGAGTATTTTACGGCAAAATTGAAGCCATTAAAGGGATTAATGTTGTTGTTAACCAAGGTGAAATCGTCACATTAATTGGCGCTAATGGCGCAGGAAAGACCACAACTCTTAAAACCATCTCCGGATTACGCCCCGTCACAAGTGGCCAAATTCTTTTTGATGGCCAGGATATTTCAAAAGTTCCTGCACATGAACGAACTGCATTAGGAATTTCCCAGGCTCCAGAAGGTCGCGGAATTTTCCCAGGTATGACTGTTCTGGAAAATCTTGAGATTGGTAAGTATTTCCGTAAAGATCGTAAAATTGAAATGGAAGAAGATTTAAAAAATGTTTATCACCTTTTCCCTCGATTAAAAGAACGTGCGAATCAAGCCGGTGGAACACTCTCAGGTGGTGAGCAGCAAATGCTCGCAATTGGTCGCGCCTTAATGTCTCGGCCAAAAGTCCTGCTTCTCGATGAACCATCTATGGGTCTTGCCCCAATGATGATTCAAAACATTTTTAATATCATCACTCAAATTAATAATGAGCTTGGTACAACTATTCTTTTAGTTGAACAGAATGCTCAGCAGGCACTGCAACGTGCCCATCGTGCATACGTTCTTGAAACAGGAAAAGTTGTTAAAGAGGCCAAAGCTTCTGATTTGCTACATGATCCAGATGTTAAAGCGGCTTACCTAGGTACCGGGGCAGAGGCACACTAGTTCAGTTTCTATCGGCGAGTATTAAAGAACCTAGTTCAGTTTCTATCGGCGAGTATTAAAGAACCTAGTTCAGTTTCTATCGGCGAGTATTAAACAAGTAATTCTCGCCGTACAAGTTCTCTCACCTTTATCGTTAACCACCTCAATGTTGTAAGAGCATAAAGTCTTGCCTAGTGAAATCGCAGTAGCTGTCGCTGTTACAAATCCAGAAGTTGCAGATTTGTGATGAGTGGCATTTATATCCACTCCGACAATTTTCTTACCAATTCCAGCGTGAAGTTGAGTTCCAATAGAACCTAAACTTTCAGCTAGTACTACATTGGCACCACCATGTAGCAGCCCGATTGGCTGAGTATTTCCTTCTACCGGCATACGACCAACCAACTTCTCCGGAGATGCCTCAATAATTTCGATTCCCATTTTTTTATCCAGAGCACCTGCGCCACGATCTTGAATTATTTTGAGATAGTCGGTCATAAGAAAGAGTTTATCTTTAAATTCAAACTAGACTCCAATTCATGAGCCCGAAACGCCTCCTACTTATTGACGGTCACTCATTGGCCTATCGGGCCTTCTATGCACTTCCCGTTGAGAATTTTTCAACCTCTTCCGGGCAACATACAAATGCAATTTATGGAATGGCTTCAATGCTAATAAATCTTATTTCAAGTGAGAAACCTACCCATATTGCAGCGGCATTTGATGTCTCAAGGAAGACATTTCGAAGCGAGAAATTTCCAGATTACAAAGCCAATCGCTCTGCCTCTCCGGATGAATTTAAGTCGCAATCTGAATATATAAACCAGCTTATGGACACATTTGGGATAAAAAGATTTGCGGTAGAAGGTTATGAAGCAGATGATTTAATAGCCACATTAACAAAACAGGCAGAGAAAGATGGTTTCGAAGTTCTAATTTGTACTGGCGACCGAGATTCATTCCAGTTAGTAAATGCCCAAACCACGGTTCTCTATCCCAAAAAAGGTGTTACTGATCTAGCCCGAATGACGCCCGAAGCTGTAGAAGAGAAATATGGATTAACCCCAGCTCAGTATCCGGATTTTGCAGCACTTCGAGGTGATCCATCCGATAACTTGCCTTCAGTTCCCGGAGTAGGCGAGAAGACTGCTGCCAAGTGGATAGTTGAATATGGCTCTCTTGAAAAACTGATTAAAAATGCAAGCGGAATATCGGGTAAAGCAGGGGAATCCCTGAGAGCAAATATAAAGAATGTGCTTTTAAATCATGAGTTGACCCACCTTAAGAGCAATGTTGAAATTGATACAGATACTTCAAAACTTCTATGGACTGGAATTGAAGAGAAATCCGTTAATTCTTTATTCGATTCATTAGAGATTAAAGTATTGAAGGACCGAATTAAAGCAATTAGCGGCAAGAGTAGTGATTTTGAGGAGAAACCAAAGAAAGTAAAGGCAGAAACTTCTACTATCTCTTCATCTGAGATATCGAAAAAAATTACTTCTCCGATCGCTCTTGATTTTGATATTAATGATGGAAAAGTGATTAATTATGCTGTTCAACTTCAAAATGGTGAAAAGTACTTAATTAAGGGTTCTGAATTCGGGGATTGGTTGCTTGACCCAAAAATTGAAAAATATATTCATAATGCTAAACGCTTTACTCATTGGAGTCCGATTGAGGGAATAGTCTTTGACACTGAACTAGCAGCATATTTAATAAATCCAGGTACCCGATCTCTTTCACTATCAGATTTAAGTGAAAAATACTTAGGGGAGTCACTTTCGGCGAACGATAATCTTTTTTCTGAATTTTCAACTGATGGGGTTGAAGCCGTTTGGCAGTTGGTACCAGTTCTTAAGAAGGAATTGGTAGAGCGAGGTATGGAGAAACTTTACTTTGATCTAGAAATTCCGATTTTAAATATTCTTTCTAAAATAGAACGACTTGGAATAGCAGTTGATAAAAAGGCTTTACAGGATGAAGTCAGATACTTTTCAGATATTGTCGAGATTGAAACCAAGTCGGCACAAAAGATAGCTGGTAAGGAGTTCAATGTAAATTCTCCAAAACAACTCCAAACAATACTTTTTGAAGATCTGAAATTGCCGAAAACTAAAAAGAATAAAACGGGTTACACAACAGATGCTGAGAGTTTGCAATGGCTTTATGAAAAGAGCAAACATCCTCTGCTCCAACATCTGCTCCGTATTCGGGAAACATCTAAACTTTTATCTGTAGTTGAAGGTCTAGTAGCGTCAATCGGAGAAGATGGGCGTATACATACAGAATTTCAACAGACTGTTGCTGCCACTGGTCGACTCTCTTCAACCAATCCAAACTTGCAGAATATTCCGGTCCGAACCGAAGAAGGTCGTAGGCTTCGAAAACATTTTATCGCCGGTAAGCCTTTCAATAAATTGCTAACTGCAGATTACAGTCAGATCGAATTACGAATCATGGCGCATTTATCAAAAGATAAAGAATTGATTGCTGCTTTTAATAGTGGTGAAGATCTTCATTCAACTATGGCATCTTTGGTATTTGGTGTTAAACCAGATCAAGTTGATCCAGAAATGAGGCGTCAGATTAAAGCAATGTCTTATGGTCTTGCTTACGGACTTTCATCCTATGGTCTAGCTGCACAACTCGATATCTCAGCAGGAGATGCAATGGCTCTTATGGAGCGATATTTGGAACGCTTTGGAGGAATTCAAAGTTATTTAAAGACGGTTGTAGCGGAAGCTAAGAAGAAGGGCTACACGGAAACGATGTTTGGTCGTCGTCGATATTTTCCGGATTTAAATCAAGAGAATCGAGTACGTCGTGAAGTTGCAGAGCGTGCAGCGCTAAACGCACCGATGCAAGGATCGGCTGCAGATATCATTAAATTTGCAATGATAAATTTTGAAAAATTAGCAGAAAAGGAAGGTTTGAAATCGCGGCTAGTGCTTCAAGTTCATGATGAATTGATATTCGAAGTAGCCGACGGGGAAGAGGAGAAAATAGAAAAGATAGTCCGAACCGCAATGGGAAATGCTGCCCAACTCTCGATCCCGTTGGATGTAAATGTTGGAATTGGTACTTCTTGGGCAGAGGCTGCACACTAGATTTCATCGTTTTGACCGGCTTGAGATAGGTAAGTAGCCTTAGCGGCTCACGGGTCAGCCAGATTCGTAATCGTCCTATCCCTACTATTTCTATCCACCGGAGTAATCCTTGAGTCCACAAATTGCAGTAAATGACATCGGCACAGCCGAAGATTTTTTAGCCGCCATCGAAGGCACAATTAAGAATTTTAATGACGGCGACCTCGTCGCAGGTGTTGTTGTAAAAATCGATCGCGAAGAAGTTCTATTAGATATTGGTTATAAGACAGAAGGTGTTATCCCTTCTCGTGAATTATCAATTCGCCATGATGTTGATCCATCTGAGATCGTTTCCATGGGCGATCGAGTAGAAGCTCTAGTTGTTACAAAGGAAGATAAAGAAGGACGTTTAATCCTCTCAAAGAAGCGGGCACAGTACGAGCGCGCTTGGGGCGATATTGAAGAGAAGAAAGAACGAGACGAAGTCGTTACCGGAACAGTTATTGAAGTTGTTAAAGGCGGCTTAATAGTTGATATAGGTATCCGCGGTTTCCTCCCAGCGTCTCTAGTTGAACTCCGTCGAGTTCGTGATTTAACTCCATACATTGGGAAACAGGTGGAAGCTCGAATCATTGAGTTGGATAAGAATCGTAATAACGTGGTTCTGTCCCGCCGCGCTTTCCTTGAGCAGTCTCAATCTGAATCTCGCACTACATTCCTAAATCAATTGCAAAAGGGTCAGGTACGTACTGGAGTTATCTCCTCAATCGTAAACTTTGGTGCATTCGTAGATCTAGGTGGCGTGGATGGACTTGTTCACGTTTCTGAACTTTCTTGGAAGCATATAGATCACCCAAGTGAAGTAGTAGAAG
>CAWULH010000029.1:0-7373 GCA_963923215.1 uncultured bacterium | reverse complement strand
TAGATATAGAAGAAATTAGTTGGTCAACTGGTTATGGCCCAAGAACTGAGGGCTACTTATTAAAGCCTGCTGGAGTTACGGAAAAACTTCCGGGAGTTTTATTCTTTCATTCACATGATGATGTAAAAGGTTTTGGAAAAGAAAAATTAATTAATGGCATAGGCGAACTTCCCGCAGACGTTAATTGGGTTAAACGAGATCACTATGGAAATCGTGGAGCCGCAAATGAATTAGCGAAGAAGGGATTTGCTGTATTAACTTTTGACTCTTTTATGTGGGGCTCCCGTGGTTTTAAAAAAGAATATTTAGCAAGCAGATTATTTGAAATCTTGGGACGCGATGATTTCGAAGCGGCCTCGATAATGCATGAATCTATGTCACTCTCAAAATATTTAAGTCTTTTTGGCACCACACTTGCAGGACTTTTGAATTTTGATGACCGAGTAGCTCTCGAAGTTGCTAAGAATCTCCCCGAGATTAATGATTCCATCTCAGTTATTGGCTTATCTGGAGGCGGTTGTCGAGCAATTTACATGCATGCAACTTCACCGGAATTGAAAGCCGTAGTATCAATTGGTGCGATGGCAACTTATAAATCAATGATTTCAATGCATATAGCTCCACATTCGTGGATGTTCTTTCCTTCAGGCCTGGCAAAAGTGAGCGATTGGCCAGGTTTAACTATGATTAGTAAAACTCCGTTATATCTTCAGTTTTGTGGAGAGGATCAACTCTTTACCAGAGAAGGAATGTTGGATGCTGATAAGGCAATTTCCAATCACTTTAGCTCGGCCGGAATTAAATATAAATCAGACACTTTTCCTGTTAAACATTCCTTCACCGCAGAGATGCAAGATTTGGCATTTGATTGGCTGAAAATCAATGTCTAAATTAGCAAAGAGACTATATGGAGAGATGTCCCAATTTCCTCTAATTTCACCTCATGGGCATGTGGATGCAAAATTATTGGTAGAAAATACAAATTGGTCCAATGCCGTTGAGTTATTAATTCGACCAGACCATTATGTAACGAGAATGCTATACAGCCAAGGAATAAATTATGAAGAATTGAAGAGACCTGCAATCGAAGTATGGAGAATATTTTGCAGCAATTGGAAATTATTCGCGGGAACTCCTTCAAGTCAATGGCTAAGTGAAATTCTAAATTCTTTATTTGATATTTCAGATTTAGGTGAGATATCAGCAGATAAGTCTTTTGCAAAAATCAATGAAAGGCTTGCAAGCCCTGAATTTAAACCAATCGCCTTATTAGATAAATTTAATATCGAAGTCCTTGCAACAACTGATTCGACAAATGATGACCTGTTAGCTCATAAAAAATTAAGAGAAATGGGGATTAATACTCGAGTAATTCCCACTTTCCGACCAGATGACGTAACAGATCCAGAACATGCAAATTTCAAATCTGCAATTGATAAGTTGGGCGTGGATTCATTCTCATCTTTAATCGCTAAATTGAAGGAGCGCCGTATTTACTTCAAATCATTAGGTGCAACTGCCACAGACCATGGGATTTTCTCTCCACAAACTTTGAAGATGGATGAGATAGATAAAGAAAAACTTTTTACAGAAGTTCTAAATGGCCGGAGATATGAAGAATTTCGCGCTGTCATGTTATTTGAATTTGGAAAGATGTCTGCGGAAGATGGACTTGTTATGCAACTTCATCCGGGGTCGTATCGAAATTATGATTCTGAAATATTCAATAACTATGGTCCCGATAAGGGCTTTGATATTCCAACTGCGACAACTTTTACATCCGAGTTACGTCCATTATTAAATGAGGTTGGGAAAGACTCTAATTTTAGAATGGTTTTATTTACATTAGATGAGAGTGCTTATTCCCGCGAACTGGCTCCACTTGCTGGTGTTTACCCATCTCTTCGACTTGGTCCACCATGGTGGTTTCATGACAGTTTAAATGGAATGAAACGTTGGCGAGATGCCACAATTGAAACTGCAGGCTTTTATAACACAGTTGGTTTTATTGATGACACTAGAGCATTCTGCTCAATCCCAGCACGACATAAAATTGCACGTAAATTTGATGCAAATTATTTGGCAGAGATGGTTGAATCCCGGTTAATTAGCGAAAAGACTGCAATTGAATTAGCCCCTCAGCTTGCTTATCAGTTATCTAAAGATTTTTTCAGACTCTGATGATCAATTACGATAGATCAAAAGTCGAAATAGGATTTCTTCACTTCGGTCTTGGTGGCTTCCATCGGGCACACCAAGCAGTCTTCATAGATAAAGCAATTGAAAATGGGAACTTAGATTTGGGTATTGCCTCAATTTCTCAGAGAGATCCAAGCCTTGCTGATGAAATGAAAATTGCCAATTCAATTTATGAAGTCGAAGCAAGTGACGGTATCCATACGGAGAAACGAACAATTGGTTCAATAAAAGAATCTCTCTTCTATATTCGAGATGAAGAACGAATATATGAAATTGCTCGGTCCCCAAAATTAAAAGCAATTACTCTTACTGTTACTGAAAAAGCATATAAGGCTGATTCAGAATTCATCCAAAGATTAGTAAAAGTATTACGCGAACGTTATGAATCTGGTGGTGGAAGTATTGCCGTAATTTCTTGTGACAACATGCCAAGTAATGGAGATTTTGTTAAGAACCTAATCAAGAAAGTGGTAGAAGATCAGGAATTATGGGGCTGGATAGATTCCAATATCAGATTCCCAAATTGCATGGTTGATCGCATAGTGCCTGCACCTTCAAAAGATAATCGCTTATTAGTACGTACTGAAATATTTAATCAGTGGATAATCGAAAAAGATCCGATTTCCAAATATCTAGAGAGTGCCGGAGCGCAATTTGTTGATTCAGTAAAACCTTACGAATTGGCAAAAATTCGACTTTTCAATGGAATTCACTCGTATCTTGCATATTATGGAGAATTAAATCGAATTGACTATATAGCCGACATAATTACGATTCCTGAAGTTCATAACTTCGTAAAAGAACTTCAAGAAAATGAGATTTGTAAAACTTTAGATCTTGATATTGATTTAACTAAATATTCACAGGAAATTCGCGAAAGGATGTCCAATCCGACTCTTCACCACAAGGCATCTCAAATCGCCATGGATGGCTCACAGAAAATGCCACAGCGAATGATTGGGGTGCTAAATGATCTAGCAAAAATTGGTATTCCTGCTCCTAAAATGGTTGAGGCATTTGCAACTTGGATTAAATATTTGGCTATATCAAATTCTATAAATGACCCACTGGGTGAGAAGTTAAAACCTTTGGCCATTTCCAAAGATCTTCGGGCAATATCTGCGTTGCTTTCCACTCCGTTTAACGCGATTTATGATTCACAACTTCTTGAGCATTTAAATTAGTTAACTAGTAACCTATTGCTATGGCTGAGAAAAAAGATGGGTCTCGTTCCTACGATGCACCAAATGCAGATGCCTTAAAGAATTTTATGAGCTCTGGTTGGGCACCGTCTCCACTTGATGGAGTAAAACCGGCCGAGCATCTCTCCATTATCGAGAAGCGGAGAAAGATTCTCAGCGCTAAATATCCAAATAAAAGATTGATTTTCCCGGCAGGTTCACAGAAAGTGCGTAGCAACGATACCTACTTTAAGTTCCGTGCCCATACTGAATTTACTTATTACACTGGAATAAGCGCGCAAGATGTTAATCCAGATTCGGTCTTAATTTTGGAACCAAATGGTTCTGGGCATGATGCACTTTTATTTGTTCACCCTCGGTCCCCGCGCGACAACGAAGAGTTTTACCGAAATGCCAAATATGGTGAATTCTGGATTGGTCGTCGTTTAACTTTAGAAGAAACTGAAACGATTTATGGTTTGAAAGTAATTGCAGTTGAAAAATTAGAATCATTTTTAACTAAAACTGTAGATTCTCTATTTATCAAAGGTGAGAGCCAGGTAGTAGATAATTCAGCAAAGATGAATGAAGAAGATGAGAAAGAATTCACTACTTTCCTATCTGAGATCCGTTTAATAAAGGACTCTTATGAAATTGCAGAGACAAAGAAAGCAGTTGCTGCAACTGTTTGTGGATTTGAAGATATGGTTAAAGTTTTCGATAAAGCCACCCAAATTAAACGAGGTGAGCGTTTAATTGAAGGAGCCTTCTTTACTAGGGCCCGCACAGATGGAAATGATCTCGGATATGAAACTATTGCGGCTTCGGGCTCGCATGCTTGCATACTCCACTGGATTAAAAATGATGGTGATGTATTAAGTGGAGATCTGATACTTATCGATGCGGGTGTAGAGGTAGAGAGCCTTTACACGGCAGATGTAACTAGATGCTTTCCTATCAATGGAAAATTTTCACAGGCACAACGAGAAATCTATGAACTAGTTTATGCAGCCCAACGTGCCGGAATTGCAGCGGTAAAACCTGGCGTTGATTTTAAAGAAATAACTACGGCATCTCATAAAGTGCTTGCAGAAGGTTTAGAAAAAATGGGAGTTCTTCCAGTATCTGCAGAAGAATCAATGAAACCTGAAGTCGGTCTACACCGCCGTTGGACCGTACATGGAGTCAGCCACATGTTGGGATTAGATGTCCACGATTGCGATGGGGCACGAAATGAAAATTATCGTGATGGGAAGTTACGTTCGGGAATGATTCTTACTGTGGAACCAGGTTTATATATCCATCCAGATGATGAACTTTTCCCAGAAAAGTACCGTGGAATTGGTGTCCGAATTGAGGATGATGTTTTAGTCACAGATAATGGCTGTGAAGTCCTATCAAGTGCATTACCAACTCAGATAGATGAAGTTGAAGCTTGGATGGCAAATCTTAAAAAGAATTAAGAAAGTTTAATTCCAAGCCAAGCAGCTGCAATTCCTAGGACAAATGTAGAAATTGTGTGCCAGAGTGCAGAATTATTCCGTTTCTGACTCAAATCATTATTGATCTCTAATATGAATGATGACCAAGTAGTGAATGCACCACAGAATCCAAAACTTAGATATGAAATATCTGCGTGACCGTTTGCAGTTAAACCAAGAATAAATGAGCCCAAAATATTTACAGTTAAGACTCCTGCTGGAAATTCTGTCCAAGATTTTAAGCGATTTACAATTAAAAATCTTGCTCCCGTACCAATCCCGGCACCCAGAATGAAATACAGAATTCTCATGCGCTCTTTACCCGGCCAATTAATCGGATAATGGCAAAACTAAATAAAAATGAAATTCCACTCCAAATTAATCCATTTTTTATATTGCTTTCGACATTTAAAACCGCAAATGTAGAAAAGGTCGTAAATCCACCTGAAAATCCGGCAATCCAGAAGAGCCGTTGATTTTCAGTTGATTTAAACTTGAAAATAACCATTCCGGCAAAAAGCACTCCTAATTGATTAATAAGGAAGACGGCTAGATATTGACTTGTGATTGCCTCGGCAATTACATACCTTAGGAGTGCTCCAATAATTCCGCCCGTAATAACGAGCGAATATTTTTTCAGAGACTTGGCTTTCTATTTGTAATTGCACCTAATATTGCAGAAATTGCACTAATCAATAATGATCCAAGTAATGCACTTGTAAAATTCTTAACATCAAGGTGTTTGCTCCAACGCGAAGTCAATTCCAACATCGCCGCATTAATAACAAAGCTAAATAATCCAAAAGATAGTAAAAGTGCCGGGAAAGTTAGGAACTTTAAGAATGTTCCGAGGAATGCATTTATAAATCCAAAGAGAAGTGCAACCCATAGGTAGGCACCGAAACCGCCATTAACTTTAATTCCTGGTACTACTGCTGTTGTTATCCAAATTGCTATTGCAAGAATTGCCCAACGGAGCAGAAGTTTCATGCCTTAAAGGATACCTTCGCGCTTTCTAATTTTTGAGCCCAACCAACGGATTGGATCATATTTCTCATCAGCAACTCGTTCTTTCATTGGAATAATTGCGTTATCTGTAATCTTGATATGTTCTGGACAGACTTCGGTACAACACTTCGTTATGTTGCAGAAACCTAGGCCATGCTCTTCTTGAGCCTTCTTTTTCCGATTGCGGAGAATGTCTAATGGATGCATATCTAATTCAGCGATACGGATAAAGAAACGTGGGCCAGAGAATGCCTTCTTATTCTCTTCGTGATCACGGATTACGTGGCAAGTATTCTGACAGAGGAAGCACTCAATGCACTTACGGAATTCTTGTGAACGTTCTACATCAACTTGCGCCATACGTGGCTCACCAGGTTTCATTCCAACTGGTGGTTCAAAAGCTGGAACTTCCATTGCTTTCTTATAGTTAAATGAAACATCAGTAACCAAATCTTTAATGACTGGGAATGCTCGTAGTGGGGTAATAGTGATCTCTTCATCTTCGGCGAAAGATGACATTCGAGTCATACATGCAAGACGTGGCTTACCGTTAATTTCCATTGAGCATGATCCGCATTTACCAGCTTTGCAATTCCAACGTACTGCAAGATCGCCCATCTCAGTTGCCTGCACACGATGAATTACATCTAGAACAACTTCACCTTCGTTGGCGACAACTTCTACATTCTTTAACTCACCATTAGATGAATTCCCTCGCCAAATTCTTAGCTTGATTTTCTTAGACACTATCAAGCACCACCTTTCGCCAACTCTTCAGGTGTCATGTATTTCTCCAATTCGTGAATATCAAACAATTGGAATAAGTCTTTACGTAGTTCTGGCAATGGATTCTGACGAACACTCACTTTAGATCCATCGAATGTTGCAACATTATTGACCATACGCCATTTTGAATTCATGGTTGGGAAATCATCACGAGTATGTCCGCCACGTGATTCTTCGCGGATTACGGCAGATTTCGCAGTTGATTCTGCAACTAACAACATATTGTCAAGATCGAAAGCTAGATGGAAACCTGGATTGAAATCGCGACCACCATCTACCATTACATTCTCAATACGTTTACGGATATTGGCAATCTTTACAATTGCATCATCCAATTCTTTTTGGGTGCGAATAATTCCGACTAAGTTGTGAGTAATCTCTTGCAACTCTTGATGTAGCTTGTATGGATTTTCGCCACCAGAACGATGGAATGGCGCTTCGATTCGATCAGCAGCAGCCTTTATTGATCCTTCGCTTACTGGGTTTGCACCATTTTTCTTTACATATTCTGAAGCCCCAATTCCGGCACGACGACCGAATACGAGTAAATCGGAGAGCGAATTTCCACCCAATCGATTTGAGCCATGCATCCCGCCAGCACATTCACCAGCAGCAAATAAACCAGGAACTCCGATAGCCGCGGCATCATCAGGATTTACATGGACGCCACCCATTACATAGTGACAAGTAGGTCCAACTTCCATTGCTTCTTTTGTAA
>CAWULH010000028.1:0-7807 GCA_963923215.1 uncultured bacterium | reverse complement strand
TCATATGATGATGGTCGTGCTGCGTTGATTCTCGCTGATGCAGCTTTGGAATCAAGCCGTACTGGAAAATCTGTCTCTGTTAAATTGAATTAGAGTTCAGCCTCAATAGCCCTTAGAAATGCAACGCTCTGGCGAGCAAATTCGACGGGACCGAGTCCTGCGCCTGGCTCTTCAAAGATTGCCAAGTCCTGCTCTAAGACAAACCAACCGTCATAACCTGCATTTACTAGGTTCTTAACGATTGCCTTCATATCAATATCACCTTTACCAAGTGGTGCATATAAGCCATTGATCATGCCGTCGTAATAAGTACGTTCACCTTTTCGCACTTGAAGCGCCACATCATGGTTTGTATCTTTCATATGCACATGTCCTACGCGATCAGCATGTTTCGCAGAGAAAGCAACTGGATCGCAACCACCGATATACATATGTCCAGTATCAAGACAGAACTTAATTTTTGAACCATGGAGAACTTTCATAATGTCTACTTCTGTCTCAACCATTGTTCCAACGTGTGGGTGGAGAACTGCATCAACACCTTCGGCCTCACAAGCTTCGCGAATCCTATTTAAGTTATTA
Source organism: uncultured bacterium (assembly GCA_963923215.1). Classification (GTDB taxonomy): domain Bacteria; phylum Actinomycetota; class Actinomycetes; order Nanopelagicales; family Nanopelagicaceae; genus AAA044-D11. Next base: position 7,225 of record CAWULH010000028.1, on the reverse strand, counting down.
AACATAATTTTCCAACCCGCGTCATCCAACTCTGGTCGTTTTTCGTCATAACCTGCCAACCCAGTATTCGCCGCAAGTACCATCTTGTATGCACCAGTTGCTTTATAACTTTTTAACTCTTGAAGAACCTCAGGCAATGGATCGTGATCTGCTTTATGTAAAACAATTGGAAAGAAACCACCAATTGCCTCCATACCGTGTTCCTTCAAAACTCTGGCACGATTTTGCGGATCAATAGGTAAAAATCCAAGTGGACCAAATTCAGTTGCACCAAGTCCTAACTCTGCCATTTCCTTTAAAACTCGTGCTGGTCCCATTTGGTGACCCCAATTTGGCGCCTCACAGACACCCCATGAAATTGGTGCTCCCGCAATCTTCAACTTCTTCGCCATTTCTCTCTCCTTTTACTTAATTGCGGCAGTAGTGCCAGCTGTTGGTGAAATTCTTATCCATTTGCCACTTGCTGCAGATTCTTCAGCAGCGGTTACAACTTTTGCCGCTGCAACAGCATCATGAATGTTTGAATTTAATTTTGGACCACCTAAGTATGCCTCCAAAAATTTCTTAGCCTCTATAATTTTTAGATCATCGTATCCCATTGAAACTCCCGGTCCTGGTTGGAATTTTGCAAAATCTCCCATGTAGGGATTGGCCATAATTCTCTGATAACCAACATTTGGGCCCCGTCGCCCAATTACGAGTTCCAGTTCATTTAATCTTTCAAAATCCCATTTTAAAGATCCATTTGTTCCATATATTTCAAAATTGTAGGAAGCACGTGGGCCAACTGAGACTCTGGAAGCCTCCAAAGTTCCTACTGCTCCTGATGCGATGGCATTGTCGGCAAAGCGCACCAACATACCTCCATAATCTTCATTCTCTACTGGTTTCTTCTCGCCACCTTCAATGACATCGAAATGTGTACCTGAACCCATTTGAAGTACTGGTCGTTCTGTTATAACGGTTTTAGTAATTCCAGTTACATCTGAAATTGGGCCCAAGATATATTGAACTTGATCAACTAAATGCCCCATTAAGTCTCCAAGTACACCACTTCCCGCATATTCACGGATGAATCGCCATGAAAGAGCGCCATTTGGCTCTGCCGAATAATCTGCAAAGTATGAGCCACGAACATTTGTTATTTTGCCGAGTTGGCCTTCTGCAATTATTTTTTTCGCATACTCCACGACTGGAGGGTGGCGATAATTAAATCCTATTGTTGTCTCTACCTGAGCTTTATTAACCGCTTCTTCAACTTCCAAAGTTTCGGAAGCTCCGCGACCGACGGGCTTTTCAATCCAGAATGCTTTCCCTGCCTTGGCCGCTGCTATTCCCATCTCTTTATGTAGGAAATTTGGAGAACAAATAGAAACTACATCAACATCCGGATGATTTAACACATCATGATAGTTTGTTGTTGTTTGACTATAGCCTAAAACTTCACTTGCGTATTTCGTCCTATCGTCAGAAGTATCTGCAGCAATGACTAATTTAACTTCTACATTTAATTCAGGATATAACTGACTGACGGCTTTATATGCTCGGGTATGTAAGTTCCCCATCCAGCCAACACTAATTAATCCGACTCCAACTACTCTTTTGCTCATTTTTTCTCCTACTTATACTTGGATTTTTTCAATTTTTTTGATGAGGATCTAATAATCAATTTAGGCTTAGATAAGTAGAGTTGTTTATTATCTATATTTTCACCCATAATCAGATTTGCTGAAATATCTGCAATTTCGCGGTTACCTGGATCTATCGTAGTTATATCAATCTGACTTAATCCAGACAGGTAAGTATTGTCGTATCCAACTAATGAAATATCTGATTTACTCTCATTGATAGCAGATTGTGCCCCAACAGCAATCAGATCATTAAAACAAGCAATAGCTGTAGGAGGATTCTTAGACTTAAGCAATTCTTTTGTGATTTCGTATCCAGCATTTTCATCATCAGATTTTGCTTGTAATACCTCTATATTTTTTCCGAAGCCGCGCGCCTTCATTGCTTTCACATAGCCAGATTCACGATCTTTCCCAACAACTGGGCTCACGCCTGCAATATGTGAAATATGTGTGTGTCCAAGTTCAGCGAGATGACCCACCACAAGTTCCATCGCCTCTTCCTCATTAGTTCTAATTGAAATCGCTCGGTTTATTCCCACTGTTGCACCACTTGCGACAATTATCGGAAGATTGGCTGGCAGGCTTTCTAAAATTTCGATTTTTGGAATTGATCCAATTACCAGAAGTGATTCTGGCCGTAAATCGACAATAGATTTCAAACTTTGCTTATCTAAAAATGGTTGGCCTTCTTCATTTCGATACATGGCCGAGGTGATGTAATAAAAACGTCCAGCTTTTTCCAGCCGAATTCGAACTTGATCGGCAACTTCAGCGATCAATGGATTATGTAAATCCTGCACAAGAATCGCAATAAAAGTTCCTGAATCAGCAGCAAGTGAACGGGCCAGGAAATTTGGTGCATATCCCAACTTTTCTGCTGCTTTTAGAATTTTCTCTTTACGTTTCTCACTTACACTTTTTGGAGATGAGTAAACAAGAGAAACTAAAGATTTTGAAACGCCAGCCTCAGCTGCAACATCTCTAATGGTGGGGCGCTTTGTCATATTTGTCACTATGCAATCCGTTTTGTAATTGGGGAAACTTTTCCACTTTCCCACTCACGCTTAAAAGCAATCAATAATTCATTTAATGAGGTTCGGCCAAGTCCAAGTCTCTCTTTTGTCTGCTTATTTGAGAGAGAAGTATCGACAGGTACTCCAGCGGGGAAAAGTGCTTCAGTCGGCGGCTCGCCAGTTTTTAATTTGCTTTTGTCCAACCCAAATACTTCACACGTTGCTTGGGCAAGTTCCATTCGAGTTACAGCATCATCGCCTACAAGGTGAAAGGTCCCGCCGATTTTTTTATCTATAATTCTGGATATTTCTGCTCCAATTTCTGAAGCAAGAGAAGGTGTGGCAATTTTATTTACCTTATCTCCAATCCAAACAACGAAATCTTTTCCCTCACGGAGGGTTTGGACTATTGAGGCTACAAAATATCCAAAGCCAACATCTTGACCTCTAGGCATTTCTTTCTTTGTTCGGTGTAGTCCCATCACTCCACCTATTCGACAGATGGCACCAGTGTCTGGAGCTAAATCGCGAATAACTTGTTCGCCAAGCATCTTTAGAGCGCCATATAAATTTATGGGATTTCCGGGATCACTCTCCTTTGTAAAGTGTCCAGTTCCGTCCATAATCCAATCCGAAGAAATATAAATAATTTGCGCCCCAGTTTTATTGGCCGCTTTAGTCACCCGCTGAGTAAGACCAACATACGAGTCATATGCGTAAATCCGATCATTTACCAATTTATTAAAATCATTATGAATTGCACAATGGATTACGGCATCGCATCCAACTAGCCCCGCTGTGATTGATTCCGTATCTTGAAAATCCACAACTCTTACTTCCCATGGTAATTCCACAACATTTCGGGCTAGGCCAACGACTTCAAATCCCAATTGCGCAAGCGATTCGGCGATATTTCCGCCAACGAACCCAGTAGAGCCCGTAATTGCCACTTTCATCATGGACCCTCCTTTGCTATTCTCCGCGTATTGGAGCGGTCCAAAACTTAATGGGTAAGTTTAAATTCCGCAAGAAGGCAGTTCCAATTTTTAATTGGGCCTATAAGGGGACTAGAAAAGGATGGGTGCGGAAATGTCTGCTGTTGTAAATCATTGGATTGATGGAAAAGAGTATGTAAGCAGATCCAATCGCACAGCTCCTGTATTCGACCCAGCACTAGGTGTTGAGACCAAAAGAGTTGCATTGGCCAATCAAGAAGAAATTGATCTTGCAATTTCTACGGCTCGAAAAGCCTTCCCAGCTTGGCGAGATACTTCATTGGCAAAGCGCCAATCGATAATTTTTAACTTTCGCGAATTACTAAATAAGAAAAAAAGTGAATTGGCAGAGATCATCACCTCTGAGCATGGAAAAGTACTTTCAGATTCGCTTGGCGAAATCACTCGAGGTCAGGAGGTAGTTGAGTTTGCAGTTGGTATCCCTCACCTTTTAAAGGGCTTTTACTCAGAGCAAGTTTCAACAGGAGTCGATGTTTATTCAACACGTCAACCGCTCGGCGTAGTTGGTGTTATATCTCCATTTAATTTTCCAGCAATGGTGCCAATGTGGTTTTTTCCAATTGCAATTGCTGCAGGAAACGCTGTAATCCTAAAACCATCTGAAAAAGATCCATCGGCAGCAATTTGGATGGCAAAACTTTGGAAAGAAGCAGGACTTCCAGATGGGATATTTACAGTTCTCAACGGAGATAAAGAAGCTGTAGATGGCCTAATTAATTCACCCCATATTGAATCAATTTCATTTGTAGGATCAACTCCAATTGCTAAATATATTTATGAGAACTGTTCCCGTACCGGTAAACGCGTACAAGCGTTGGGTGGGGCAAAGAACCATATGTTGGTACTTCCTGATGCTGACCTTGAATTGGTAGCAGATTCAGCAATTAATGCCGGTTTTGGCTCTGCAGGCGAACGTTGTATGGCAATTTCCGTAGTGGTCGCAGTTGAACCAGTTGCGGATAAATTAATTGGAAAAATTACAGAGCGAATGGCGAAATTAAAGATTGGTGATGGGCGACGTAATTGCGATATGGGACCACTTGTAACCAAAGAGCACCGCGATAAAGTTGCAAGTTATATTGACGCTGCAATCTCCGATGGCGCAACAGTTGTTGTTGATGGTAGAGGAATAAAAGTAGATGGCGAACCAAATGGGTTCTGGCTTGGCCCAACGCTTATCGATAAGGTCCCAACCACATCCAAAGTTTACAAAGAAGAAATCTTTGGACCAGTACTCTCTATAGTTCGTGTGAAAAGTTATGAAGAGGGCGTGCAGTTAATTAACTCTGGTGCATTTGGTAACGGGACAGCAATCTTCACAAATGACGGCGGAGCCGCACGACGTTTTCAATATGAAGTTGAAGTTGGAATGATTGGTATCAATGTTCCAATTCCAGTACCAGTTGCTTATTACTCGTTTGGTGGTTGGAAGCAATCACTTTTTGGTGATACCAAAGCACACGGAGTTGAAGGAGTTCACTTCTTTACACGAGGTAAGGCAATTACAAGTCGCTGGTTAGATCCTAGCCATGGTGGAATCAATTTAGGATTCCCACAAAATTAATATGGAGTGGGTATATCGCAAGGGAGATTTAGTCCGCAGTGATTGGGATGTGTTTCTAGATCCAACTGAGAAAAAAATTGAAGGCTGGGCGCACACGGGTATGCGAACTGCAACTTTGCAACCTGGTAAAAAATTAAATATAGCTCCCGATTCAAATGAGAGGTTAATTTGGCCGCTTGATGGAACTGGTATCACTGTAACGTTTAAATCTAAAAAAGAGTCTGGTTCGTTTAATCTTCGCGGCCGGAAAACGGTATTTCATGGAAGAACTGATCTAATCTATCTTCCAATAGATACAGAGATAACAATTGAAGGTTCAGGCCGAGTAATAATTGCCGAAGCTCCCGCAAAAAATTCCAAAGAGATTAAATTTATTGATAAGGATGAATTTCCAAATTCAATTCGCGGAGCGGGTGCAGAATCTCGCCAAATCCATGATTTTGGTGGAGTCTCGTTCTTGGATGCAGATCGTTTCATTGTTGTAGAAGTAATTGTTCCCGCAGGAAATTGGTCAGGAATACCACCTCATAAACATGATTCGTACAAAAAAGGTATTGAATCAAATCTTGAAGAAATTTATTACTTTGAATTTGCACCAGATAGAAATTTGAAGGCTCCTCAAACGTCTAATCCCTTCGGATTTTTCCGAGGTAAATCAGCAGATTCAAGACCTTATGATGTGATTACCGAAGTTAAATCGGGTGATGTAATTCTGGTGCCTTATGGTTGGCATGGACCTGTCGCAGCTGCGCCGGCTTACGATATGTATTTTATGAATGTAATGGCAGGTCCAGACCCAGACAGAGTTTGGAATGTTGTTGATGAACCAGGTCACGAGTGGATCCGAGAGACATGGGCACATCGTGCTCCTGATTCACGCCTTCCTTACACTGAGTAACATCAAGTTTTTGAACTTTCCTGCTGTCTTTCATAGGTATGAAATTTCCCAAGACTTCTAAAACCAATTTTTTCATAAACTCTTTGGGCGCCTGGATTTTTGGCACTTACTGCCAAATAAACTTCATCTACCCCTTCTTGACCCGCTAACGCCACCAAGCCTCTAGTCAATTTCTCGCCAAAGCCTTTTCCACGTTCAGATTCTTTTGTTGCAATTGAGCTTAAGATGTATTTTCCAGACTCCCACTTGGCTAGACATCCGGTAGAAATTAATTCATTTTTTACTTTGATGCCTGCCCAAAATTGGATTTCAGAATTCCCTGGATAGGTAGAAGATTGAGGTGCATTTTCATCTAAGAATTCTTTAATACCAATGTCATCTACTTTTTCTACTCCAAGACTTTCTCGAATTTCAGATGTGTTTATGTAGAAAGGATTCCATCTGCCAATGAGTGTGAAATACTTTGTTAATTCTTTAGGCAAAGAGACGGGTAGTGCAAAATGTATCCACTCCTTTTCAATGATTGGATTTTCACCAATTCCAAGCCCGAAATCACCGCGTGTAAAAGCTATAGATCCATCTTCATTCTTTGTAGCAAATTTAAAATCGCTTTCCGGAATCCAGGCTATTAATACTTTTCCTGCTTCTCCGAATTCGCTAGCCCAATTTGCGGCTTCCTGGTAATCGCTACTTCGCGTTTGCAAGCATTTCCTTAACTAAAGGGACGACTTTAGTTCCATACAATTCGACTGATTTCATTAGTTTTGAGTGAGAAACGGGACCGTTAACATATTTAAAATCAAAGCGTTGCGCACCTACAGACGTAATGGCGTGAACTATTTTCTTTGCAACAGTTTCGGGTGAACCTACATACTGGGAACCATGTTCAATTTCTGCGATGAACTGTTCTTTTGTTGGTGGGGCCCATCCGCGCTCTGCACCAATACGCCCCACCATTTTCAAATAATTAGGCCATTGCTCTTCCCTTGCCTGCGCATCTGTCTCTGCCAAGTGCCCTGGTGAATGAATTGAAATTGGCAGATTTGGATTGCCAAACTCCGCCAATGAAGAACGATAAAGATTTGAAAAAACTGAAAATCTTG
>CAWULH010000027.1:0-8014 GCA_963923215.1 uncultured bacterium | reverse complement strand
CTTTGGCGCAAATCCCAAATTCGTCAACCACTTCCAAGAAAGTGGGGCCAGACTTTCTAATGGCATTTGATCGTAAGATTGTTCTCGCTTCAGCTTCGCCTTCGCGTATGAAATTACTTGAATCAGTTGGTATAAAACCTGAAATTTTAATAAGTGGCGTTAATGAAGAAGATTCAAAGCTAGACGCTCTCTCACCTAAAGAACTAGTGATAACGCTCGCCATAATGAAAGCTCATTCTGTTAGAGAAAAAGTCTCTGAAGATGCTTTAATTATTGGCGCTGATTCCACATTTGAATTTAATGGAAAATCTTTTGGTAAACCTCATACTCGCGAAATCGCAATTGCTCGAGCTAAGGAAGTTCGAGGACATTTCGGGCTGCTTCATACGGGACAGTGTGTTATCGACACCAAGCAAGGTATTGAAGTTACTGACATCTCTACATCTAAAGTTTATTTTGCTGCAATGACGGATAATGAAATCGAAAGTTATGTTGATACAGGAGAACCACTTGAAGTTGCCGGTGGTTTTACCCTGGATGGACTGAGCGCGCCATACATAACAAAAATAGAAGGCGACCCTTCAGGAATTATTGGCCTCTCACTTCCCTTACTACGGAAATCAATCATCTCACTAGGTCTTAAGTGGGAGGATGCAGCATGAAAGCAGTATTAATTGCCAATCGTGGTGAAATTGCAGTCCGAGTAGCCCGTGCGGCACGCGATCACGGGATTAAATCAATTGCAATATATTCAGATGAAGATAGAAATGCTCTGCATGTGGCTATCGCGGATGAGGCATATGCACTAAATGGCTTATCTGCGGCAGAAACTTATTTAGATCAGAATAAAATAATTGAGATTGCAAAAAAATCTGGTGCTGATGCCGTTCATCCTGGTTATGGCTTTTTATCAGAGAATGCGGATTTTGCAGATAAGGTAATAAATGCGGGCTTAATCTGGATTGGTCCCCCACCGCAAGCAATTCGAGCACTCGGAGATAAAGTCTCAGCAAGAAAGATTGCTGCAGATGTTGGTGCTCCACTTGTTGCTGGAACTATTGATCCCGTTTCAACTCCAGATGAAATAGTTAATTTCGCAAAAGAACATGGCCTACCTGTTGCAATTAAAGCAGCGCATGGTGGTGGTGGACGCGGACTTAAGGTGGCCAGAACAATTGAAGAGATTCCAGCTCTATTTGATTCTGCAGTAAGAGAGGCGATAACGGGTTTTGGTAGAGGTGAATGCTTTGTAGAACGATACTTAGATAAGCCACGACATGTTGAAACTCAGGTATTAGTTGATAAATATGGGACTGCGATTGTTGTAAGTACTCGCGATTGCTCATTACAGCGCAGACACCAGAAATTAGTTGAGGAAGCTCCGGCCCCATTTTTAACTGAGAAACAGATAGCGCAGCTTTACAAATCAAGTAAAGATATTATGAAAAAAGCCGGTTATGTCGGTGCTGGAACTTGTGAGTTCCTAATTGGAAATGATGGAACTATTTCATTTCTAGAAGTTAATACTCGTCTACAAGTAGAACATCCTGTTTCAGAGGAAGTCACCGGAATTGATTTAGTTCGCTCACAATTCAGAATTGCTGATGGAGAGAAGATTGATTCGAAAGATCCAGAAATACGTGGTCATAGCATTGAATTCCGAATAAATGGCGAAGATCCAGGTAAAGGATTCCTTCCTTCACTTGGAACTATTACGAAGTGGGAAGTACCTGACGGTCCTGGTGTCCGGATTGACGCTGGCTTTGACCATGGGCACACAATCGGATCACATTTTGATTCTCTTCTAGCAAAATTAATTATTACCGCAGCTACACGTGAAGAGGCAATTGCCCGGGCAAAACGTGCACTTAAAGAATTTGAGATCGGTGGACTTGCAACAGCATTGCCTTTCCACCGCGCTATCCTGGAAGACGATAACTTTGTTAAAGAGTTTAAGGTCTACACGAGCTATATTGAAAATGAATTTAAAAATGAAATTCCAGCATATAACTGGAAGCAAGGAGAGGCTGATACCCGCGCTGCTTCACAAAAAATGATTGCTGAAGTTAATGGCCACCGTTTTGAGGTCTTACTTCATACACCAGAACCAGTTCAAAAACGACACAGAGTTAAGGCAAATACTCTGACAGGTGCCTCGGGTGACAACTTGGAGAGTCCAATGCAAGGAACTGTCGTAAAGATCAATAAAGCAAATGGCGATCGCGTGGAAGTTGGCGATTTAATTGTGGTTCTTGAGGCTATGAAAATGGAGCAACCACTAACCGCTCATAAGGCCGGGACAATTACGAAAATGTCTTTAAATGTTGGTCAGACTGTAGCCAGCGGCGTCGTCCTCTGTTCTATAGAAGGTTAATTAACCCCGTGGGACAATTCCAATTGCGTTATAAACATCTTTTAAAGTCTTTTCCGCAACAGCATTAGCTTTATCAGCGCCTTCTTTTAAAACAGAAGTTAAAAACTTAGGGTCATTTAATAAATCATTCGCTTTTTTCTGAATTGGACGTAGGAATTCAACTACAACTTCACCTACTGCAGTCTTGAAATCGCCATAGCCTTTTCCGGCAAATTCATTAATTGCATCTTCCATATTCTTACCCGAAAGTGCTGTATAAATTGTAAGAAGGTTTGAAACTCCAGGTTTATTTTTCTCGTCAAAAATAATTTCTTTACCCGTGTCAGTGACGGCACTTTTGATTTTTTTCAAATTAACTTCTGGCTTATCCATTAATTCGATGATTCCTGCAGGTGACGGTGCAGATTTACTCATTTTAGATGTGGGTTCTTGGAGATCATTAATTTTGGCACCGCTCTTCAAAATATATCCTTCTGGGATTGTAAAAGTAGGGCCATATTTAGAGTTGAAGCGTTGCGCCAAATCGCGGGTAAGTTCAATATGTTGACGTTGGTCTTCCCCAACTGGCACTTGGTTTGCTTGATAAATTAAAATATCGGCTGCCTGAAGAATTGGATAAGTAAATAATCCAACAACGGTTCTATCCGCTCCACTTTTTTGCGATTTATCTTTAAATTGTGTCATGCGACTTGCTTCGCCAAAACCAGTTAAACACTCAAGCACCCAAGCAACTTGATTATGTGCGGGCACATGGGATTGAACAAAGAGTGTGCTTTTTTCTGGATCAATACCAAGTGCTATCAGTTGCGCTGCTGATGAAAGTGTACGGCTACGTAACGCTTCTGGTTCTGGTTCGACAGTAAGCGCATGTAAATCAACTATGCAATAAAAAGCATCAAAATCTCGTTGAAGTTCAACCCATTGGCGAAGCGCGCCAACATAATTTCCAAGATGGAAAGAGTCGTGTGTTGGCTGAATGCCAGAAAGTACTCGCCCTTTAGTTGCCATGAGCAGTATCTTTCCATTCATTTGAAGAGATTAATAACTTGCCAGCCCTTTTTCCTTCAACTGTGAGGACTGTAATACGCCGCCCATTTAAATTAATTACATCGTGGAGCTCCGGAATTCGCCCCAAGGTATGCATTAAATAACCGCCGGCCGTCTCATAAGGACCATCAGGAATTGCAATTCCGGTTTCCTCATATAAATCTTCTAGTGAAATAAGTGCATCAATTTCATATTCGCCACTTCGAGAATCTTGTTTGATTTCACCTTCACCATCATCATATTCATCGACTATTTCACCAACAAATGATTCAAGAAGATTCTCTAAAGTGATTATCCCGTCTGTACCGCCATACTCATCTAGGACAATCGCCAAGTGGTGGCGCTTAGTGCGCATTTCTTCCAGAGCTGGCAGAACTCCTTTTGTTCCCGGCAGAAAGAGAACGGGTCTAATTAAATCTATTATTTTCCTCTCAGGTGTTCCTAGATGGTGGAGAAGATCGCGCACGTGAATAAACCCTAAAACTTCATCGGATGAACCACGTGTTACGGGATATCTAGAATGCTGATGCTCCTTGGATAATTCAATAGCTTCGGTAACGGAAAGGCCTACATCTATAAAATCAACTTCGGTACGCGGCACCATAATTTCGTGAATTTGAAGATCACCAGCATTAAAAACTTCTTCAACTATTTCTCTCTCATGGGTAGATAGGGCCGTATGTCTGGTAACCAAGTCAACCAATTCATCTTCGCTTATCTCATTTTTTGATATCTTGCCACGTAATCCGAAAATACCGACAATTGCATCGGTAGATTTCGATAGTACCCAGATAATTGGGCGAAATAAATTTGCAATTCGATCTATCGTAGGTGCTGATGCAAGAGCAATGAATTCTGTTTTATAAAGTGCTAAGCGTTTTGGAACCAACTCTCCAATTACTAACGAGATATAAGAAATAATTAACGTAATCCCGATAAGAGATAAGAATTTGCTTGAGCTCGGAGAAAGTCCTAACTCTTCAAGCCTTGGTTCTAATCTACGGCCCAATCTTTCACTTCCAAATGCTGCAGATAGAAAGCCGGAGAAGGTGATTCCAACTTGAGCTGCTGCCAGAAATCTATTTGGGTTGGCAGATAATTTTGCGACGCGAGCGCCCCGCTTTCCCCTGCTCTCCAACTGCCTGACCTGGGACTCGCGTAGGGAAATTAGGGCAATCTCCGCAGCCACGAATATGGCAGCAATGAGAATGAATAAGAACACAAGAGCGATATCGCGGAACACGAGAGAAAGGGTAGCCAAATTGGAAGGTGAGCCGTAATCTAGCGCCACGCTCAACCGGGCGCTTTTTCCAACGGATCGTCGGGCACGTACCTGCCCGGAAAGAGAGATAAGAAAAATGGCATCTGTCGTATTCGACAACGCTTCACGAATCTATCCAGGAACTACTAAGCCTGCTGTAGATAAATTAAATCTAGAAATAAAAGATGGTGAATTCTTAGTCCTAGTCGGACCATCTGGTTGCGGTAAATCAACATCGCTCCGTATGTTGGCAGGTCTTGAAGAGACTGATACCGGACATATTCGAATTGGCGATAAGGATGTAACTCATGTTGCACCTAAAGATCGCGATATCGCGATGGTTTTCCAGTCGTACGCCCTTTACCCTCATATGACTGTTGCTGAGAATATGGGCTTTGCTCTTAAAATTGCTGGTGTTGCTAAAGAAGAGCGCGATCGACGCGTTAAAGAAGCAGCAAAATTATTAGATCTTGAACAATATTTAGATCGCAAGCCAAAGGCCCTTTCAGGTGGACAACGTCAACGTGTTGCTATGGGACGTGCGATTGTTCGCGAACCACAAGTTTTCTTGATGGATGAGCCGCTTTCAAACTTGGATGCAAAGCTACGTGTAGCAACTCGTACCCAAATTGCTGCTCTTCAACGTCGTCTCGGAATTACTACTGTTTATGTAACACATGATCAAGTAGAAGCGATGACCATGGGAGATCGGGTAGCTGTTCTAAAGGATGGCATACTCCAACAAGTTGATACACCTAGAAATCTTTACGATAAGCCAGCCAATGCATTCGTCGCTGGATTTATTGGATCACCTGCGATGAACCTTCTTAATGTTCCTGTTTCTGGCGGTAAGGCTCACCTTGGTGGTTTTGATATTGATGTTCCAGCATCTGCCGGAAGCCATGTAACTGTTGGTGTCCGTCCAGAAGGATTCGCGCCAGCTTCTGGAAATGGCTTCCACGTAAAAGTTGAAGTTGTTGAAGAACTCGGTGCTGACGCATTCGTATACGGAAAACCTGCAGATACAAACGTGAACTTTGCGAATCTTACTGATGAGGCTGCACAAGTTATTGTCCGTTGGGATCCAAAGAATCCACCAAAACCTGGTGACACAATCACAGTGGCAGCAAACCCAAATGCGATTCACCTATTTGATGCAAATACAGGTGCTCGTATCTAATTCATAAATAAAAAAGCCCCGCGGAACTCGCGGGGCTTTTTTTAACCTTTTACTTTAGTGCTGCCTTTAGATTCTCGTCGATCGCACTTAGAAAATCTTGGGTATTTAGCCAAGGGGCATCTTTTCCAATTAAAAGAGCTAAGTCTTTTGTCATCTTTCCGGACTCAACAGTCTTTATACATACCTCTTCCAATGTCTTGGCGAATTCAGCAAGATCTCTGTTGTTATCAAGTTTTGCTCGGTGAGCAAGGCCCTGGGTCCAAGCAAAGATAGATGCAATCGGATTCGTTGAAGTAGCACGACCAGCCTGGTGCTCACGGTAATGTCTAGTTACAGTTCCATGAGCCGCTTCAGATTCAACAGTTTTCCCATCAGGAGTCATAAGTACAGAAGTCATTAAACCAAGAGAGCCATATCCTTGAGCAACGGTGTCAGATTGAACATCGCCATCGTAATTTTTACATGCCCAGACATATCCGCCTTCCATACGGAGTGACATTGCAACCATGTCATCTATAAGGCGGTGCTCATACCAAATACCAGCCGCTTCAAACTTAGATTTGAATTCTGCCTGGTAAATTTCTTCAAAGATATCTTTAAAGCGACCATCATAAGCTTTCAAAATGGTGTTCTTTGTGGAGAGATAGACCGGATATTTTCGAGTAAGCCCATAATTTAGGGATGCCCGCGCAAAATCGCGGATTGAGTCATCCACGTTATACATTGCAAGTGCAACGCCAGAAGATTTAAAATCAAATACTTCTAGGTTTATCGCTTCGCCACCACCTTCTGGCACATAAGAGAGAGTTAATTTTCCTGGACCTGGAACCTTGATATCCGTTGCGCGATACTGATCACCGAACGCATGACGGCCAATAACAATTGGTTTTGTCCAATGTGGAACAAGTCTTGGGACATTATCAATAATGATTGGTTCGCGGAATATGACTCCCCCAAGGATGTTTCGGATTGTTCCGTTAGGAGACTTCCACATCTTCTTTAATTTAAATTCTTCTACACGCGCTTCATCAGGCGTGATGGTCGCACACTTGACACCAACGCCATGCTTCTGGATTGCTTTTGCTGCATCGATTGTCACTTGATCATCTGTCGCATCGCGGTGCTCGATACCTAAATCGTAATATTCAAGATTAATATCCAAGTAAGGAAGTATTAATTTATCTTTGATAAATGACCAGATAATACGAGTCATTTCATCGCCATCTAATTCAACGACGGTACCGGTTACTTTAATCTTAGACATCTTATAGATCCTTTACATCCGCTTGTTTTGACCGAACAGCCTCCGCGGCAATTTTCAAAGCTTCTAATTCATTTGCTTCAAGTTTAGTTTCGACGACTTTCTTAACTCCACCCTTGCCGATTTCAGCTTCCACACCAAGGTAGACACCGCTAATTCCATACTCACCGTCAACCCAGGCACATACCGGCATCACTTCGCCAGAATCTTCCTTAACGGCTTTTACCATTCGAGCTGCGGCTGCAGATGGCGCGTAATAAGCAGAGCCAGTTTTAAGTAAGGCAACGACTTCTGCTCCACCGTTTCTAGTCCGTTCCACAAGTGAATCTATTTTTGCTGCATCAAGTAATTCTGATAAAGGTTTCCCATTTACGGTGCATCGACTTGGAACTGGAACCATGGTCTCACCGTGTGATCCAAGAGTTAGAGTTTTAACAGAAGCGACTGGAACTTTTAGCTCTTCCGCAACAAAATTTGTAAAGCGTGCAGTATCCAACATTCCAGCCTGGCCAATCACGCGATTTTTTGGAAAATTGGAAGCGATTTGAGTTAAGGCAGTCATTTCATCAAGTGGATTTGAAACCACAATAATTACTGCATTTGGTGAATGCTTTGCAATATTTTCGGCTACGCCACGAACAATTCCAGCATTTACACCTATTAAATCCATCCGACTCATGCCGGGTTTGCGTGGCAGACCTGCGGTAATAACTACAATTTCTGAATTAGCGGTTGCTTCATATCCTGAGCCATCTGCAGTTGTGGTCGCTCCAACAATCTTTGTCTCAAAACCCTCTATTGATCTTGATTGATTCATATCAAGAGCAAGGCCTTCTGGTTTGCCCTCTAATATGTCAGTTAGAACCACTGTTTCGAATATGTCGTATTCTG
>CAWULH010000026.1:0-8272 GCA_963923215.1 uncultured bacterium | reverse complement strand
TAAGGCTGTTCCACAACAGATTAAGTACGCAATCTCAGTAGGTATTGGCCTATTTATTGCACTCATCGGACTCGTTGATTCAGGTTTCGTTCGTCGCACTAGTTCTGGACCAGTTCCAGTGCAACTTGGTGACGGTGGAAATCTGGTCGGTTGGCCGATTGTTGTCTTCGTAATTGGATTAATACTTATCATCACTTTGATGGTTAAGAAGACAAAGGGTGCTCTACTTATTGGCATCGTAACTGCAACTGTCGTAGCTATTATTGTTGAAAAAGCATTTAAGATCGGTCCAAATTTTGTTGCACCTGACAAGGTCAATCCAAAAGGTTGGGGTCTAAATGTTCCTACGATTCCAAGTAAGATTGTTGCAACACCAAAATTTGACTTACTAGGACATTTCAATCTTTTAGGTTCTTTTGGGAGAATTTCAGTGATCTCAGGAATTCTGCTGGTCTTTACTTTATTACTTTCAGACTTCTTTGACACTGTTGGAACAGTCACTGCTATCGGTCACGAGGCTAATTTAATTCAGTCTGATGGAACAGTTCCTCACAATGATCGAGTACTTCTTGTCGACTCAATTGCTGCTGTTGCTGGTGGTGCTGCAAGCATTTCATCAAATACTTCATATATTGAATCTGCAGCGGGAGTTGGGGAAGGTGCACGTACCGGTTTAGCTTCAGTAGTTACCGGACTTTGCTTCCTTCTCACTACATTCTTATCACCACTTGTCGCTGTCATTCCTTACGAAGCAGCAACACCAGCACTTGTTATTGTTGGCTTCTTGATGATGACTCAAGTGAAAGATATTGATTGGCAAGATCTTGGAATTGCAATTCCATCATTCCTGACAATTATTCTGATGCCTTTCACCTACAGCATCTCGGTAGGTATTGGTGCGGGCTTTGTTTCCCATGTTGTAATCCGCTGGGTACAAGGTCGTCGTAAAGAGATACACCCACTACTTATGTTAGTAGCGTTACTCTTTATGGTTTATTTCTTGGCTTCACCTATTAATTCTTGGGTTGGTCATTAACAAATAATCAATTGGTAATGGGGTAGGGAAACTTACCCCATTATTTTTTTCCAGTAATTCTTTGCGCAGCCAATTTTCCAGAGATTAAAACCATTGGAACTCCGACTCCAGGTTGTGTACCAGAGCCTGTGAAAACAACATTTGAAAAACCTTTAGCTAAGTTGCTAGGTCTAAATGGACCCGTTTGAAGGAAAGTATGAGCACTTGCAAAAGGTGCTCCCATTTCCATTCCGCGCTCCTGCCATTCCAAAGGTGTCGTTATATCTTCTACCTCGATAGAGTTCCCGAAATCCTTATAACCATTTTCTTCAAGTTTTTTAATCACAGAATCGCGGTAAGCATGTTTTGCAGTTCGCCAATCAATATCTGCTGAGAGGTTTGGTGTTGGAAAGAGGACGTAATAGGACTCTCGACCAACAGGAGCCAAAGTAGGGTCATCCTTACTTGGCACCGTAATTAGAAATGAAGGATCACTCATTAATTTTCCGGAATCGATTATCTCTTTGAAAACAAGATCCCACGATTTGCCAAAATGGATATTGTGATGGGCAAGGTGGTCATATTTTGCCTTGGAACCAGCCAACATTAAGAAGCAAGATGGCGAATACTTTAATCTAGAAATCCTTGATGGGGTCCTGCCGAGTAAATCTCGCCATGCAATTGGGAGATCAGGATTTAATACAAAAGCATCTCCTAAAACGCGTTCACCATTCTTCGAAATTGCAGAAATTACTGCACCATCTTTGATCTCTAATTTCGCCACATCAAAGCCATATTTAATTTCAACTCCATGTTTTTGGGCGACATTTGCCATGGCTCGTGGCAAAGCGTGCATTCCGCCTTTTGGAAAGAAAACCCCATTTATTGAATCCATATAGGCAATTACCGCATATATAGCAAGAGCTTGTTGCGGACTGACACCTGCGTACATTGCCTGAAACGAATATATTTTCTGCATCCGTTCATCAGCCAAATAATCTGAAACTTTTGGAGCAAGCTTTCTGAAACCACCAATTGCAATTAATTTTGCCAAATTTGGAGTAAGAAGATTTAGAGGAGAATCTATATTTCTATCGATGAAATCATTCATTTCATATTTGTATAGTTTGGTAACAAAATCCACATATCTTTTGTAACCAAAAGCTTCTTTTTCGCCAACTTTATTCCTGATCTCTTCAGACATCTTCTCGAATTCTGGATATACATTTATTACAGAGCCGTCATGAAAATTCGCCCGATAAAGAGGTTCTACTGGCATCAATTCAAGCCAATCCGATAATTTCTCACTTAGGGCATCAAAAATTTCTTCAATTAAAGATGGCATAGTTAAAACTGTTGGACCGGTGTCGAAGGCATAACCACCTTTATTTAATAGGCCATTGCGCCCACCAGGAACCAACTCTCTCTCAAGGATTGTAACTTTTCGTCCACTTGCAGCTAGATGGATTGCTGCGCTCAGACCTGCAAGACCAGCACCAACTACAACAACGTTCTCACTCTTGCTTTTAATAGTTTTAACCATCAAGAACTCCGTTTCGTTGTTATCTCAGCCAGTAGAGTTAATAATTCTTCATTTGGTAGTCCTCTTACCGATGTTAATGAGTTATTTACAAGCTCCTCAATCAAATTTTCAACAAATTTAAGGGCGCCTGACTCAATAATTATTCCCTTTGCTTTTTCAACCATTTCTTGGCTTGCGCTTCGATTTCCAAGGACCTGAGTGAGTAACAATGAGCCAGATGCCCCAGCAAGTTCGAAACTTTTAGCGATTAGAACTGTCCGTTTCCCTTCAAGCAGATCATCACCTGCTGGTTTGCCGGTTACCTCTGGTTCTCCAAATACACCAAGGATGTCATCTCGGAGTTGGAAAGCTTCACCAAGTGGAATTCCAAAATCAGTGTAGCTTGAAATAAGTGAATTATTTCCAGCTAATTCAGCTCCAAAATGTAATGGACGTTCAATAGTGTATTTTCCTGATTTATACCTTGCAATTTTTCGAGATCTTTCAATTGAAGAAGAGTGTGAAGTCTGTTCATTCACATCCAAGAATTGACCGGCCATTAATTCAATTTGTAACTCACTAAATACCGAAAATGCTCTTGCAAATTGGTCTCCAGAAATACCTGATGATGCAAGGGCCTTTCCAGCCCAAACCAGAGCTAAATCGCCAATTAGGATTGCAGAGGATTCCCCAAATTGCACTGGATTTCCAGCCAAATGTTCTTTTCTATGTATATTCTCAAATTCTTTATGTATTGCGGGTGCTCCGCGCCTAGTATCTGATCGATCCATCAAGTCATCATGAATAAGCGCACAAACATGAATTAGTTCTAATGCAGCAGCCGCCCTGTAAATTTCAGAAGTTGGTTCTTTCCCAGCTCCCATATAACCGGCGGTTGCAAATATTGGTCTAAGTCTTTTTCCGCTGTCCAGAATGAAATGAGATAACGCATTACCAACTGGAGTTAATTCACTCCCAATACTTTCCAATTGTGCAATTTGGTT
The DNA here is from genome assembly GCA_963923215.1 of uncultured bacterium. Lineage (GTDB taxonomy): Bacteria > Actinomycetota > Actinomycetes > Nanopelagicales > Nanopelagicaceae > AAA044-D11. Next base: position 4,731 of record CAWULH010000026.1, on the reverse strand, counting down.
GGAGACAAAGCTTCCTAGAGCACCATCGATTTGGGCCTTAAACTCGCTTATAAGTGAAGCATCCGCAAATTTCACAAGGGCAAGGGTAACCTGCCACGCTATGCCAATGAACTACTCTGCAGAAATCTTCCCACCCAAGGATGAGTTAGGTGAAACTCGCCTTTGGGATGCGATGGCAGAACTGCGAGTATTAGATCTTGACTTTATCTCCGTTACATATGGCGCCGGGGGGTCGACGCGAGATAGAACCGTACGAATTACAAAAGAGATTCAAGATAGAACTGGCATCAATACTGTTGCACATTTAACTTGTGTTGGTTCAACCAGATTAGAGTTAATAGAAATTCTAAATCAATATAAAAGTGCGGGAATAAAAAGTTTATTAGCGCTTCGCGGTGATCCAGTCGGAGGGCCAATGGCAGATTGGGTCTCAACACCAGATGGCTTATCGCACGCAGAGGAACTGGTAGAACTTGCCTCAAATTTAGGTGGATTTGAAATTGGTGTTGCAGCATTCCCAGATGGGCATCCGGCAAGCCATGGAGATTTCGATAAGGACATCCAGACACTTCTTAGAAAAGAGAGGATGGGTGCAACTTTTGCAACTACTCAATTCTTTTTTGAAGCAGCAAATTATTTCAGGTTGATCGATCGATTATCAGCAGTAGGTTCGAAATTAAAAGTTATACCAGGAATCTTGCCGGTCACTAATGTTAAACAACTTGAACGAATGTCAGAACTGAATGGAACGCCAATTCCTGAAAAAATTAGGAAACTTTTCATGGAAGCTTCCGATCAAGATGAAGTAAAGAAAATCGGAATTGAACTAGCAACTAATCTTTGCAGCGAGTTAATTGAGAATAATGCTCCAGGAATTCATTTTTTTACGATGAATACTGCTGAGTCTACTTTGGCGATTGGTCGCAATTTAGGAATCCTCCATGGTTAGCAATAGTTGGTCAGAACTTCATGGCGGAGCCAAAGTGGGAAGATTTATCGGATTCTGGCTCACTTTTTTAAGGGCACTATCATCACCTTTTAAATTACTTCGGATAACACCAAATCAAATTTCAGTAATAGCAATACTGATTTCCGTGCCTCTGATTTTAGATTTCAATTTTTGGTGGTTGATCTTGATGGGCTTACTTTTAGATGGTATTGATGGTCAATTAGCTATTTCCACAAACCGCGTCTCCAAAATTGGAGCTGTTTTAGATTCGATTTCTGATCGAGTAGTTGAATTTATCTGGGCGATTGGAATGTACTTATCTGGATTAAATTTCTCCCTGATATTCATCTATTTAGGTCTGGCTTGGATACAAGAATATCTTCGCGCAAGAGCGGGAGGCCTAGGTTTTAGGAAGATTGGTCTTGTGACAATTGGAGAGCGCCCAACTCGAGGTGTTTTTGTAATTCTAATTTCAATTTTTAATGTACATGCAAAGTTGATTCTCTGGATTGCAATATTAGTTCAAGTAATTTCCTTACTCACTTTAATTCGAGTCTTTGAAAAAGAATTTAACCAATAGCATCTGCTACTATCTCGGCGCTAATTCCAACTAAAGGTAAGCCTCCACCAGGATGGGTTGATCCTCCCACTAAATAAAGCCCTGGAATATCACTACGGTTCTGCGGACGTTTAAAAGGAGCTAGGAATCCATTGCTCGATGTGCCGTAAATAGAACCACCTGGCGCATTTACTTCGATCGCTAAATTTCTAGGACTTCGATATTCAAAATATGCCAAGCGATCTTTAACTTTCAATCCAAGTTCTTCCAGCCGATTAAGAATTTTTTGCGCATACTCCTCTTCAATTAAATTCCAATCAACACCACTCTTAGGGTTATGGAGGGGTGCATTTACAAGTACGCTCCAACTTTCACATCTCTCATTTGGCACGAGCGAAAGATCTTTTGGCGCGGATATATAAATAGTTGGATCATCAACAGGTATGTTCATGTCAAATAATGATTTGAATTCTTCATCATAATCATCCGGAAAGTAAATATTATGGTGTTCTAATTTTGGAACAGGTCCAGAAATCTTTGAATTATCTAGACCAATGAATAAAGAAAATCCCGAGAATGAAGGGGTTAGGTTTTTTAATTTCCGACGCTCACGGCGGGCGCCTTTGAAATTTGTAGGTATTAAGTTTTCATAAAGTAGGTTTGCATCTACGTTTGATACAACTAAATCTGAAATTATCTCTTCGCCACTTTTTAATTTGATACCTGCAGCCCTGCCATCTTTTAAAATGATTTTCTCAACCGGGGAGTTCAAATGAATTCTGACTCCAATTTCTTGGGCACGTTCGCCGAGTTTTTCTGATAATTTTCCAATACCCCCGGTTATATGCCAGGCACCAAAAGCGCTTTCTATAAACGGAATAGTGAGAATTGGCGCCGGAGCCTTTCGAGGATCTGATCCACTGTAAGTTGCATACCGATCGATAATCATCCTTAAATATTTGTTCTTGGTGTATCTGCTGACATATTTTCTAAGAGAGATAAAAGGGCTAATGGCAATTAACTTAGAGAAAGAAAGTTCTTTTAAAATATTTTTAATTCGAAGCTCGGATTCAATGAACGGCCCTCTTGATAAGTCCCACATGCGCTCTGCACGCTGCATTAGGTTATGCCATTCATCTCCAGCACCTTTACCAAAAACCGACTCAATTTCATCGCAATTATTTTTCACAGAAAGATTAGAGAGTTTTAATACTTTCCCATCCGAAAAATTATAAGCAAATGCAGGATCAACGCTTTTTAATTCCAGAATATGCTCTAATCGTTTTCCACTTTTCATGAATAAATCCCGATAGACGGCAGGGATTGTTAATAAGTTTGGCCCAGTATCAAAGGTAAATCCTTCTCTAACTATTGAGTGACATTTACCTCCGATGAAATCTCCAGCCTCATAGATTGAAACTTTATGTCCCTTTTTCGCTAATCGGATAGAAGTTGCTAATCCACCAACTCCCGCGCCGATAACCACAATATCTTTCACTTTATTTTTCGACCTCTCCATTCCAGAAGTCCCATTTTACGGAGGTAAAAGGAATACAAAATTAGGGAGCTCTGAGCGAACATGGCAAAAGGATGAAGAATAAGAATTGGTAAATTACTTCGAACCTTAATCGAGACAAGAATTCTTGAGATCAGAATAAAAATCAAACCGATTGAAAATAGAAAAAATGGAATTGTTGTAGAAATTAAAAGTGCAATAGCAATACCGGCGCCAAATACCGATCCAAATGCCCGCCACAAAGATTTCGTGTATCCTGCGATTAAATCATTGCTACCTTGGTACATCTGACATTCCGCAATTCTTGAACCATCAACGGGACCACCTTTGAAGCCTTTGGAAATTAAAAGACGTGCAAGTTCGATATCTTCTAGAACTTCACCCTTTATCTCCTTATGGCCCCCACTTATCAAATAGGAGTCTCTTTTGATTATTAGGAACTGTCCATTTGCTATTGCCATCGACTTATTTGGAAATCGATAGGCATAGAAAAAAGGAATCGAAGCAAACCAGGACCATTGCAATAATGGCTGAATTAATAGTTGCAAGAGCCCTTTAGTTAATTGCTTTGGATAAGGAGAAATAAAATCCCACTTTTTAGACTCCATATATTTGATAGCTTCGTTAACTGCACCTGGTTTCAATCGTACATCGGCATCTAGGAATACCAGATAATCACTTTTAGCATTAATTGCAAGTTGGTGACAGGCAAAATTCTTGCCCAACCAACCTTCAGGCAGTTCTTTTCCTTGAAGAATTTCAATCTGAGGTAAAAAAGCTTGCAGGTTCTCTAAAGTTTGATCGGTTGAGAAGTCATTTAGAACTTTTATCGAACCATTCTGATTTAGAGCAGAGCTAATAGCCCCACTAACATTTTTAGCTTCATTTCTCATAGGAATTAGGATTTCGAAATGGTATGCCACTTTTTGGTTCACTCTGAGAGTCTTGACAGAAATAATATTAAGCGCAGTAATCACCAATATGAAAAGTGAAAAATAATCAAAAAGGTTCAATTTATTTCTGGAAGTCCTAGTAACGTCTTATAGAAAAATGGAGTTAGAAATATCCCAAAGGCAATGCCTCCTATTAATGCGACCTTCGATTGGTCAAAGAAGAATAGATTCCCGATTACTCCTGATATAAGTGTCCAAATCAGAAATAAATCTACATGTTTTGTTCTATCAGCTTTTTTTCGACGTTCCTTTGGAAGTGCCTTATTCAAAATTGCCATCAGCAACATTCCTGAGAAGAGCCAGCCCACGGCATTAGAAAGAGGAATATTGCTTTCAAATGGAACCGAAGCTCCAGAAAATTTCCATGTCCATCGATCTGCTTTCACCATTTGTGGGTCAAGGAATAGATCCCAAGCCATCAATCCAAATCCGCCATATATAAAGACCCAGTTATGAAGAGTTTTTCGTGCAACTAACAGAACCGGATAAGACATCATTAACCACGCAAAGGGAACAATTAATGGGACTTTTAATAATTGCGGGCCAAGAGTTTGAGAATAGGAATATTCACCAAATGGCCAAGTGGTAGCTTGTCCAAGCGCCTCAACTCCAAATGATAATATCAATGTTATAAAAAGTAATAAATAGGCAAATCTTGAACCAAAATTTGTAATTGCATCAATAAAGACGAAAATCGCACCGACGAGTACTGTTGAAATTGTTACCCAACGAAGTACTTCACCTTGGACAAGGG
>CAWULH010000025.1:0-8334 GCA_963923215.1 uncultured bacterium | reverse complement strand
TCTGCTTCGCTTAAAAGTTTGGTTAACTTATCAATTTCACTTACGCCAAATAGATCCCAGAACCAATTTGCATTCGATGCGGATGCCGGTGAAGTGGACATATGGAGCCAACGATTTGGTTCTATTGAAGCTCGGGTATGCCACCGGTAATCTGGAATTGGTTTAACTGCAAAGACTTGATTAATGGACCAGGTTCCAAAAATAAGTGACGTTTCGCCAAATCCATATGCACCAACTCCAACTGCAGCAGCATGGACATCATGCGCCCCAGCAATTACAGGTGTCCCGGATTGCAAGCCTGTAAGTTCTGCAATTTCATCTGAAATTCCTCCAATAATCTCAGTGCTAAAACTTGGTTCATTTAGAGCACTGCGTAAATCCTGTAAATTAGTTAACTCTAAAATTTCATCTGAAATTTTGTAAGTGCGCATGTCAACAAATGATCCTGAAGAATCTGAAACATCTACTCCAATATTTCCCGTTAAATAAGTGCGAATCCAGTCTTTGCAATGCAAAACTGATCCAATTTTTTTATAGTTCTCGGGTTCATTTTCTTTAAGCCAAATTAGAAGTGCTACTGGCGATGCAGGGAAAAGAAACTGTCCCATAATATTTAAAAGTTGATTGCCAACATCTTTAGCCAGATTTTTAGCAATTGACTTTGCTCGGTTATCAGTTGCAAATATTGCATTTCTAAGTGGAACACCATACTTATCTAATAAATAAAGTCCATCTGAATGTCCACAAATTCCAATACCAATAATTTCCGAAGACTTAATATTTTTTATTGCTTCTTTGATTGCATCCGTTGCGGCTTTCCCGGCGGCTTCCATTGTTCGCTCTTGCCAGCCGGCATGGAGCGAAATAGTTTCATTCAGCCCTTTGCCTGATTGAATCTCTTTACCCTCTAAATCAAAGAGCACGGCCTTTGTTACGGTATGGCCACAATCTAAACCAAGTAAATACTTACTCATTTAAACCCAGCCGAGATCTTTAGCGTTAACCGCCCAACTTACTTTTCCAGTTTCAATAAAGGACTTAATTGCATCCGCACAAAGTTTGCCAGAATATGAATTAGTGCCTTCAGTATCGCCACCAAAGTGTGTTGTCATTGTTATGTTATCTAGTTTTCTAAATTCATCTTTTATATCTAATGGTTCTTTATCGAATACGTCAATTCCGGCACCAGAAATTTTCCCACTCTTGAGTACATCTATTAAATCTTGTTGATTTACAAGGCGGGAACGGGAGACGTTAATGAAATAAGCGGTTGGCTTCATCAAATCAAAAAGACGTTTGTTTATAAATCGTTCGGTTTCTGCTGACAGTCGTGCTTGGCACATAACAAAATCCGACTTAGAAAATACTTCTTCAATAGTTTCCACTTTAGTTACGTTAAAATTCGCAAGGTCTTCTGCTTTCGCATACGGATCAAATGCAAGAATTTTCGGATTAAATCCTTTGAGCTTAGTAGCCATAGCTCGACCCACATGGCCAAAGCCCACCATTCCAATTGTTGAATTACCAATTTCAATACGGGCACCTGGGAAATCTTTACGCCAGCCGCCTTGCTTAATTGATGCATCTGCACGCGAGATGTTCCGAGCCTCTGAAAGCATTAACCCAATTTGAAGTTCGGCTACTGCATTGGCATTTCTACCAAATGCGGGAACTACTCCGATTCCCCGTTTGGTTGCTTCAGCAACATCAACATTCTCCAGACCTGCACGTGCTACGGCAATAAGTTTTAGATTTGGAATTGCATCAATTAATTTTTTACCCATTGGCGCAAAATGCGCTGTAATAATTTCGGCATCTTTTACGTCCGCCAGTACTTTTGCATCTGGTTCCACAGCATTTGGACCTTGAAATTCCATTACTTGTTGCGCGGTATGTTGATCTTCTTTAGTGCCTGGCAGGTTGGTTTCTGCAAAGGTAATAGCGGTACCATTTAACGCATTTTTATAATGCATAGCACCAATAAATAAGTCTCCGATGGCTACTACTTTGCTCAATTTTCTACCTTCTATTTGGTTCTATTGTTATTTTGCGACCAATTCCATTTTTGAATTGTTCAATCGCTTTTGGATAATGATCAAGGTCAAATCGATCTGAAATCATCACATCTGGTTTTAAAACACCTCCGGCTAACAAGTCACCAGCGCGATCAAAGGTATGAAGCACCGCCATAGATCCTGTAATTGTTATTTCTTTGTTGTAAATCCAATACGGTTCCACTTCAATTTTTGCGTGAGTATTAGCCACACCAAATTGCAGAAACGTGCCGCCTGGCATAGTCCGCGTAATTGCATCACTTATTGCTTTTGTATTTCCAGTGCAATCAATTACAACATCCCAGCCTCGCGGTTGATCTTTGAACTCGTCTGCTGAATTTGCAAGTTTGCTAAAACCTAATTTCTTTGCGGTCTCAAGTCTTGCTGAATTAATATCAACCATATAAACAGAAGCCGCACCATTCTTGCGTGCAAGTTCTGCCATCATCAATCCCATAGTTCCAGAGCCGTAAATTAAATAGTTGGAGGCCGGGTATCTTGGCAAAACATCATATCCTCGAACGGCACATGAAAGCGGTTCAATCAATCCCGCATCTTTAATATCAATTGAGTCCGGAAGTTTATAAAGGTTCTTAGCTGGCACTGCAACATATTCAGCAGCGGCGCCCGGTTTTGTTACTCCAATTGCATTCCAGTTTTCACACATATTCCCACGGGCGCGTTTACAATAAAAGCATTCTCCGCAATAGAGCGATGGATCCCCTGCGACTTTATCGCCAATTTTAAATCCAACTACTTCTTTACCTATTTCAGTTATGACTCCGCTGAATTCGTGTCCGGGAATAATTGGTAGCGATGGCGCAAATTCACCTTGCAGAATATGAAGATCGGTGCCGCAAATTCCGGATGCAATAACTTCAAGAATTACATCTTTGGGTCCACAAATTGGGTCTGGGACGGTTTCAACTGAAATATTCCCAATTCCGGTTATAACTGCAGCTTTCAATTACTTAACTGCTCCTAGTGCGAGGCCGCGAACAAGCTTGTCTTGAGCAACCCAACCTGCAATCACTACAGGAAGTGAGACAACGATAGAAACTGCAGCAAGGTGCGCGAAGAACAAACCTTCTGCTGTAATAAAACTGACCAAATAAACTGGACCAGTTGCAGCATGGAATCCAGTTAAGTTAATTGCCATTAAGAATTCATTCCAGGTAAAGATAAATGAAATAAGAGCAGTTGCAGCAATTCCTGGAAGTGAAATTGGAGCCAAAACTTGGAAAATAATTTTAGGAGTCGAGGCACCGTCTAGCTCCGCTGCTTCAACCAACTCTTTTGGAATTTCTTTAAGAAAAGAACGTAGCATCCAAACAGCGAGTGGCAGGTTCATGGTCACATATAGCAATGTTAGCGCCCAAATATTGTCAAGAATATGTAAATTCTTAAAAATTAAATAAAGTGGTAAAAGCGCAGCTATTGGTGGCAAAAATTTAGTTGATAAGAAGAACGAGAGCACATCTTTATTTCGATAAATTGGTTTGATTGAGAGTGCATACGCCGCAGGATAAGCCAATAATAAAACTAGTGAAACTGATATAACTGAAGCAATTGCTGAGTTAATTAAGTACTGTGCCGCACCTTTCTGGAATATCGAGGTCCAATTCTCGAAGGTAAACGGCGCAACCCAAGTTGGTGGGAAAGTTCCCGCATCCTTTTCAGCACGGAATGAGATCAGAGTAATCCAAAAAACCGGAAAGAAAAATATTATTGAAATCAGCCATGTGAAAGTAGTTATTGCACTTCTAAGTACTGAATGGCCCTTCACGCCAACTGCTTTCATTTCTCTGCCTCCAAAAGATCTTTGGTTAGGCGCATCGCAAAATTAGCAAGAATTATTGTGAAAACCACAACGATTACGCCCGCTGCGGCGGCTTCTCCGTATTCATATTTTCTAAACATTGTTAAATAGATTTGATAAGGAATTATTGTAGAATCTGTACCCGGCCCACCTTGAGTAATTGTGTAAACGAAATCCATAGATTGCACGATGTAGATAGTTCCTAAAACAATTGCTAGTTGAATATATTGTTTTAAGTGAGGCAATGTCATCTTAGTAAACAACTGCCAAGCTGAGGCTCCATCCACAGCGGCGGCTTCTAATATATCAGTCGCTTGAGATTGCAGGCCCGCCAAGATAATTAACATCATAAACGGCGTCCATTGCCAGATCATTGGTACTGCAATCGCAACAAGGGGCTGATTTGAAACGAAATCAATATTTACTGTTCCTGTTCCACCAAGTGCATGCTTTATTTGCGTGGCGAATCCGTCAAGAATCCCATAAAGTGGATTAAAAATAATGTGTTTCCACATAAGCGCAGAGGCGACTGGAGTAATTAGAAAAGGTGTAATTAATAATGTTCTAACAATTGCACGACCGCGGAATTTTCGGTCAAGTAGAACTGCAAGTAACAGCCCCAGGAATGTAGAAAATAAAACGACTAAAGTTGTTAAAAATACTGAATTAAAAATAGCGGCGCGCATGCGCTCATCGGAAAAGACGTCTTTAAAATTTTTAAACCAGACAAATTTGGTATCTTTTGGATAAATAATATTCCAGTGAAATGTTGAAATTACAAGTGTTACAACAAAAGGAATTTGGGTAAGAATTACCGTGAAAATTAATGCCGGGTAAAGTGGCAATCTACGTTTCTTATTCTCTTTTTTTGTGTGAGTTCTAACTGGAGTCACATTTTTCTCTTTTACATTTGCCATCTTCCCCTCCTCTCAGAATTATTCAATTGTGTGGGCGTTTTTGGAATACGCCCACACAATGAATTACCTAACTATTTAATAGGTATTTATTACTTCTTGTACTTAGCAGCTACTGCTTCAGCAAGTTTCTGACCCTTATCTAGGGCAGCCTTTACTGATTGTCCACCGGTAATTGCTTTAGCAACTTCCTGTGAAACCGCGGTGCCAAGATCTGCGAACTCAGGAACTGCAACGAATTGAATTCCTGAAGTTGGACGAGGTTGAACACCTGGGTTTAGTGGATCTGCAGCCTGAAGTGATCCTAGGACCACCTGGTAGTAGGCAGCAGTTGCAGCCTTGTAGTTTGGATTCGCATAAGTTGATGCGCGCTTTCCATCTGGAACAGCTGTCCATCCAAGCTTTGCGCCAACTAGCTCTTCATATTGCTTCGAAGTTGCCCATGAAACGAACTTCCAAGCAGCATCTGCTTGCTTTGAAGCACCTTCAATTGCGAATGCCCATGCCCACAACCAACCTGAAGCCTTGGTCTTCACTGTTGGTGCGTATGAATATCCGAACTTACCTACGTAGTTTGAGAAGCCCTTCTTTTCAATTGAACCTGTTGCAGAAGTAGCGTCGTACCACATAGCAGCTTTACCTTGTGCCATTGCGTTATCGCACTCAGTGAAACCAGCTTGGGTTGCACCCTTCTCGCCAGACTTCTTTAGAAGATCAACATAGAACTGAACTGCATCTACGAATGGCTTGTCATTTACCTTTGCTTGCCAATCCTTGGTGAACCATGTGCCACCGAAAGTATTAACAACAGTTGTTAGAGGAGCGAATTGCTCTCCCCATCCTGGAAGACCGCGTAGACAGATACCTGCAACGCCATTCTTTGGATCATTCATCTTTGCAGCAGCAGCCGCAACTTGTTGCCAAGTTGGGTGTAGAGGCATCTTTACACCTGCCTTTGCAGCAAGATCCTTACGGTACATAAGCATTGATGACTCACCATAGAAAGGTGCTGCATAAAGCTTGCCGTCTGAACCTGATAGACCCTTAATCATCGCAGGGAATACATCAGCCTTATTCCAAGCTGCATCTGCATTCACGTATGAATCTAGAGCCTTAACTTTGCCGGTGCCACCCCAGTTTGCAATGTCATACATACCAAGAGTTACAACGTCATATTGACCAGCGCCAGAAGCAACGTCTTGAGTTACTTTGTCGCGAAGTTCGTTCTCAGGAAGAACGGTGTAATTAACCTTAATTCCTGATGAAGCTGTGAAGTTTGCATCAGTTAATGATTGCAAGTCCTTCATTTGTGGGTTTCCAACCATCAACACGTTGATAGTTGCAGCAGCATGTGCTGGAGCTGTTGCAAGTACGCCACCAAAAAGTGACGCTGCTACAGCTGTAGTTACCGCGAGGGTGCGGAACTTCTTCATTTATTACCTCCGTAGGTTATATTTATTTGTAGCGTTTGATTTCTACTACCGCACCAGTTCTTTAACTGACACGTCAAATTCTGAAGCAGCCTTCATATTCAATCCAGCTGTTCCCGAGTTTAGACAAGAAGCAATTGCCCACTTCATCGCCGTAGTTACTGCAGTAACGAAATCACTTCCGCTACTTTCAGCGGCAAGAAAACCTGCAAGAGTGGCATCGCCAGCACCTACACTGTTAACTCCGCTAATTGTTGGAGGGACAATCTCCAACAAATTCTTATTATCTGTTGCATATGCATTCTTGCTGCCATCAGTACACAAAACTGATCCATCAATTCTTTTTGCTAGATCTTGAATACTTGAAATGTATGCATCTTCAGAATTTGCCGCATCTGGATACCAAACTGTTAATTCATCACGATTTGGTTTAATAAAGTCTGGTGTAAACTCAAAAATAATTTGTGCAGATTCGCCTGAAGTATCTAGCGCAAATTTGGCTCCTACCTCTTTACAAATTCGCCGCAGATTTTCACCGAGGAATTTCGCATTCTCCGGATGAACTGACCCGCAAAGCGCAATCCACTTCAGCTTTCCACTCTTTGCCTCATTTGCGATCAAATTCATAAGATCCTGTAACTCAGCATCGCTCAGTTTTTCGAAAACTTCATTTACTTTAGTGACGCCCTCTTTATCTACAATTGAAGTGTTTATACGGATTTCTTTTGAAGTTTTTGATTTAACCACGCTTATTTTTTCACTTGCCATCTCTGTAAAGAGGTCACCTAAAGCATTTTCTGGAATTGGAGCAATTGCTTTAGTTTCATATTTTTCTTCTGCAAGATTTATTGAAACATTTATGCCTTTACCTGATGGTTCAAAAGCCTTCTTCCCAACCCGATTTACTTCGTGAATTGATAACTCACTTGAGTTATATGTCAGATCAAATGTTGGGGAAGTGGTTACTGTAAGGATCATACGAGCGTAATCCTCATCCCTGTATTTGAGTATTTTTTGTAAGTTTCAGAGTCCATATCTGAATCACTGATTGCCTCGCTAAATGAATCAAGGTCTGCGAATTTTACAAATGAGTCAAAACCCCAACGATTGGAGAGCGCTAGAAGTATTGAAGTGTGCGACGCTTTTATTGCCGCTCTTTTCGTAGCAGATACTGCATCACTTGGAGTCGTGCAGCCGTGCTTAAGTGAGATTCCATTTGAACCAATTAAAGCCACGTCTATCACCAGGTCAGTTAGTTGACGCGGACCCCAGGCATCTGCAGTCGCTATTGTTTGTTCACGAATCTTCCCGCCTAATAAAATTAAATCAACATTTGGTTTCTGAGAAAATATGTATGCAGTTCTTAAAGCATTCGTTATTACTGTGACACGGTGTTTTGGTTGCCAACTCTCAGCAGCCATTTCAAACATATATCCTTCGTCCCAGAAAACTGATTCCGCATCACCAATTCTTAATATTGCGGCTTCACCAATTCTTCTTTTCTCGTCTAAAAATTGTTGGCGGCGTGCGTCTAGATTCGATTCGTAGCCAAGGCCTTCTATTGGAATTGCACCGCCGTGAACGCGACGTAATAAATTTTTCTCTTCTAATTCATTTAAATCTCTGCGGATCGTTTCAACAGTGACACCAAGTTCTTCCGCACTTTGATTGACATCGATATGCCCTTTGAGGCGTGCGTTATCCACCAACCATTGATGGCGCTCAATCTGAATCAAAAATCAACCAACCTTTACTTATGTCCGTTTTCTTGGGAGATGGCTCACTTTTCCGAAGAATAATGTCCGCTTTCCAACAGATAGCGAAGCCTATGTGCCCGTTTATGCCCGAACAACCCTTTTTTGGTAACAAATAGATAACGTTTCTGTCCGTTTCTGTCCGAATCTCGCCCGGCAAAGCGGACATTTGACTCAAAGCACCTCAAAAGTCGGTTGTTGCCAGCGCCAATAGCATTGGTGCACCTTCGTATAAGTATCTAAAGAGTTGAGGAATTAAATGACCTATACCGTTGAGAGCATATTGAGCGACGAGGCTCTGATTTCGAATTATCCGTGGGACCGTGATTCCCTTCTAGATTTTGGCGCGGCTCTTGCTAAACA
>CAWULH010000024.1:0-9111 GCA_963923215.1 uncultured bacterium | reverse complement strand
TATCTGCAATTGGAATTCCAGCATCCTTTAGAACTGCTTGGAATGGCTTCTTGCAACGATCAAGTAGATCGGCAGTCATTGTCTGGAATTGAGCCCGAGTAATGGTCTCATCTAGGAACAATGGATTCTTCTCTGCATCAACTGTGATGTATGGAAGGTTGATAGATGTCTGCGCTGAAGATGAGAGTTCAATCTTTGCTTTCTCGGCTGCTTCGCGAACGCGTTGCATCGCCATCTTATCTTTTGTTAAATCCATTCCAGTTTTTGCTGCAAATGTCTTAACTAGATAATCAACAAGTGCTTGATCCCAATCATCTCCACCAAGGTGGTTATCACCATTGGTTGCCTTAACTTCAACAACACCTTCGCCAATTTCTAGAAGTGAAACGTCGAAAGTACCGCCACCAAGGTCGAATACAAGAATTGTCTGTTCCTTATCGCCCTTATCTAATCCGTATGCGAGCGCCGCTGCGGTTGGCTCGTTAACGATACGTAGCACCTTTAGACCAGCAATTTCGCCGGCTTCTTTTGTTGCTTGACGTTGTGCATCATTGAAATATGCAGGAACTGTAATAACTGCATCTGTAACGCTATCTCCTAGGAAACTTTCCGCATCGCGCTTTAACTTCATCAAGATACGCGCTGAAATTTCTTGTGCTGTGTACTTCTTACCATCAATATCTTGGGTCCAGTTTGTTCCCATGTGACGCTTTACTGAGCGAATGGTGCGTTCAACGTTTGTTACTGATTGACGCTTAGCGACCTCACCAACAAGCACCTCGCCATTCTTTGCAAATGCAACGATTGATGGAGTTGTACGTGCTCCTTCTGCGTTGGCAATAACTGAAGGTTCGCCACCTTCAAGTATTGATACGCAACTATTTGTTGTACCTAAGTCGATACCGACTGCTCTAGCCATTTAATTTCTCCCTTTATTTCTCTGCCCTGTTTAGTGAGGGGGCGCCTACGAATTCTTAACTTGAGTCGGCCGTACTCTAGAAGATTGAGTCGGCTTGGCTCAAGTTGAGTTACCTAGGGAACGTGCAAGTAATCCCGTTTATTCCCGAGGGTGGGGGTCAGCGGCGAACAGTCATTAATGCTTTGGCGATTAAGTAGCCGCCAATAAGCCCACCCACATGAGCTCGCCAATCAATTCCTGGTACTAAGAAGGTAATTGCTAGGTTGAGGATTACCGTTCCCAAGATGTTCTGATAATTGATTCCAGCACGTCGCCCCAGAGCAAGTAGGGCACCAAATAAGCCAAATATTGCTCCGGATGCTCCGACCGCTGCCGCTGCTGGACCAAAGTAGGCAGAGCCGATAGAAGCAGTAAGAAGTGAGCCAATAAAAATAATCAAATATCTTCCACGGCCAAAGATCTGCTCCACCGGTGTCCCAATTGACCAGAGTGCCAACATATTAAAAATTAAATGCATCCACCCAGCATGTAATAAGGCAACTGTAAATAATCGCCAGTACTGCCCCTCTTTTACATACGGGCCATAGAGGGCAAATTGCTGGAAGAGATTTGGGTAGATGTACTGCTGAATTAAAAAAGAGCCGACTATTACAACGATCAGACTCTGGGTAAGAGATTGACGTTCTTTCATGGGCCCTGACCTATCTAAAAACTAAATCTCTTATTCTGTAACTGTTACAGAGTTGATTTTGATTGCTTGGGCTGGACGATCCTGAGCACCTGTTTTCGTTGTTGCAATCTTGTCGACAACTTGCTGAGAAGCCTTATCTTTAACTTCTCCAAAAATAGTGTGCTTCCGATTTAACCAACCGGTCTCGGCAACAGTGATGAAGAATTGAGAACCATTTGTTCCTGGTCCCGCATTTGCCATTGCCAATAAATAAGGGCGATCAAAATTTAATTCTGGATGAAACTCATCTGCAAAGCGATAACCAGGTCCACCCATTCCAGTTCCCATTGGGTCGCCACCCTGAATCATGAAGTTTGCAATGACGCGATGGAAAATAGTTCCGTCATATAAAGGCTTTGATGTTTTCTCACCTGAGATCGGATCAACCCATTCCCGCTTTCCGGTCGCCAATTCAACAAAGTTAGCTACCGTCTTTGGGGCATGATCTGGGAAGAGTTCGATCTTTATATCGCCTTCGCTGGTGTGGAGGGTTGCTGTAGACAAATTTTTATCCTTTTCTAGTCTTTATCTAGTCCTTATCTAGACTTTTTATATTGGCCACTTTCGGCCGTAAGACGCGAAGCCTAACCGCCGCCAACAGAAAGGCGCGACACGAAAAGTCCAAAAAGTCTCAACTTGCCCTTGATGCTTGATTAATTACAACGGTGTAAGTACCCTTAAGGCGTTGATGGTTCCCTTAACCGGGATCAAAGCGGCGATTTAAGAACTGGCCCCTCGGGACTGAAAATCACCTCCGATCGGCTAGCTAACCAAACAACCACCAAGACTGGATGAACTCCAGGCCTTGTGGCGACCCCGCATCCCATCAGCAGGATTTAAAGAAGTAAGAAGAGTTAAACGAAGAAGATTGAAGAGACTAGAAAATTAGCCAAGTGCTAGGAAAGAGGATCGTGAAATGGGCGTAACCGTTTACTCACTTCCAAACTGCGTGCAATGCGATAGCACTAAGCGAATGTTGAAGAAGAATGAGATAGCTTTCGAAGAGGTAGATATGTCGCAAGACCCAATCGCCCTCGAAATGGTTAAGTCCCTTGGCTACACCTCTGCACCAGTAGTTATTGCTGGTGAGGACCACTGGTCCGGCTTCCGCATGGATAAGATTCAAAACCTCTCAGCTTAAAGAAGTAATGCCATGTTCGATGTGGTCTATTTTTCGAGCGTCTCGGAAAATACCAAGCGTTTCGTGGAGAAGCTCGGATTCCAAAGTTTCCGAATCCCGCTACATCTAAGTGAGGCAAGTACCTATACCCATAATAGGGATAGCGTTCTAGTCGTCCCTACATATGGCGGGGGGAACGAAAGTTCCACAGTTCCAAAGCAAGTAGTGAAGTTCCTGAATAACCCGGAAAACCGGAAGCACATTAAGGCGGTCATCGGTGGTGGAAACACCAACTTTGGCGACCACTTCTGCCGCGCCGGCGAAATCATCGCCAGCAAGTTGGGAGTGCCTATGATTTATCGCTTCGAGATTACTGGGACTCCAGAGGAAGTAGTAGAGGCAAAAGAGAGGATCAATGCATTATGGCAACAGCAGAACTAAATAACGAAGCCGGTTCGTTAAAAACGATCTCGGTTGATTCGTCATTGAGTTACCAAGATCTAAATGCGATGATCAATCTCTGGGGCAGTGACCAGAAGCTCCAACTCGACAAAGATAAATTAGCCGTACGCAAATACTTTCTTGAGCATGTAAATCAGAACACCGTTTTCTTCCATTCGCTAAAAGAGCGGTTGGATTATCTAGTTGAAAATGAATATTACGAAAAAGAAGTTTTAGATCAGTACTCATTTGATTTTATTGAGAAGTTAGAGAAGCTCGCCTACTCAAAGAAGTTTCGATTCGATGCATTTATGGGTGCATATAAGTTCTATACCGGTTATGCCCTAAAGACATTTGATGGTTCCCGTTATCTAGAACGTTTCGAAGATCGCGTTGTAATGGTGGCCTTAACTCTTGCTCGTGGGAATGAAGATATGGCAACACATCTAGTTGAAGAGATGATCTCTGGTCGTTTCCAACCAGCAACCCCTACATTTTTAAATTGCGGCAAGAAGCAACGCGGTGAATTCGTCTCTTGCTTCCTTCTCCGCATGGAAGACAATATGGAGTCAATTGCACGTGGCATTAACTCTGCTCTTCAACTATCAAAGCGCGGTGGTGGCGTCGCTCTAAGCCTTACAAATATCCGTGAATACGGTGCGCCAATTAAGAAGATTGAAGGGCAATCATCAGGAATCATCCCTGTAATGAAACTTCTTGAAGATTCATTCTCATATGCAAACCAACTTGGTGCTCGCCAAGGTGCTGGTGCGGTCTATCTAAATGCGCACCACCCAGACATCATGCGCTTCCTAGATACCAAGCGCGAAAATGCTGATGAGAAGATACGTATTAAGACCCTATCTATCGGTGTTGTAGTTCCAGATATAACTCTCCACTTGGCAAAAGAGGGCGAAGATATGTACCTCTTCTCGCCATACGATGTAGAGCGCGTGTACGGAGTTCCATTCTCTGAAATTTCAGTAACAGAGAAGTATTACGAGATGGTCGATGATGGCCGTATCCGCAAATCAAAGATCAAAGCACGCGAACTATTCGAGCGCATTGCCGAACTTCAATTTGAATCCGGCTATCCATACATCATGTATGAAGACACCGTAAACCGCGAGAATCCAATCCAAGGCAGAATCAATATGTCTAACCTCTGCTCTGAGATTCTTCAGGTTAATGAGCCATCTAAATATGAAGCTGATTTAACTTATGCATCAGTCGGAAAAGATATTTCTTGCAACCTTGGATCAATGAATATCGCAACAACAATGGATGGCCCAGACTTTGGTGCATCCGTAGAAACTGCTATCCGGGCACTTACTGCAGTTTCAGATATGTCAGATATTGAATCTGTCCCATCAATTGCAGACGGCAATGCCAAGAGCCATGCAATTGGTCTTGGTCAGATGAACCTTCATGGATATCTGGCACGTGAACATATTCATTATGGTTCTGAAGAAGGTCTTGATTTCACAAATATGTACTTTTATTCAGTTCTATATCATTCAATCCGCGCCTCAAATAAGATTGCGATGGAGAGAAAATCTAAGTTCTATAACTTTGAAAACTCAAAGTATGCAACTGGAGAATTCTTTGATAAATACACTAATAAAGTTTGGGAACCAAAGACTCAGAAGGTTCGCGATCTATTTGCGAAATCAAATATCGCAATTCCGACTCAGGCAGATTGGAATGAGTTAAAGCGATCTGTAATGGAACATGGTATCTACAACCAGAATCTCCAAGCGGTTCCACCAACTGGTTCGATCTCATACATCAACAACTCAACCAGTTCTATCCACCCAATAGCTTCTCGTATTGAAGTACGTAAGGAAGGAAAGGTTGGCCGCGTTTACTACCCAGCCCCATTCCTATCCGAAGAGACTTGGGAGTACTACGAAGATGCATATGAAGTTGGTCCAGAAAAAATCATCGATACATATGCCGAAGCAACCCAACATGTTGATCAAGGTCTCTCCTTAACTCTCTTCTTTAAGGACACTGCGACCACACGTGATATCAACCGTGCACAGATTTATGCATGGCGCAAAGGAATTAAAACAATTTATTACATACGCATTAGACAAGCAGCTCTTGAAGGAACTGAAGTCGAAAACTGCGTCAGCTGCATGCTTTAAATATATAAGAATTAAAAAGAAGAAAACGAGGTAAATATGTCAACACAAGTAATCACCCGACCAATTAACTGGAACAAAATTATCGATCCAGTCGATCTAGAAGTATGGAACCGACTGACGCAGAATTTCTGGTTGCCAGAAAAAGTCCCATTGTCTAATGATGTGCAGAGTTGGGAAACATTACGTCCACACGAGAAGAAACTCACCATGCACGTTTTCACTGGTCTTACGATGCTCGACACCATTCAAGGCACTGTCGGTGCGACAAGTCTGATTGCTGATGCGCGCACCCAACATGAAGAAGCAGTACTTACAAATATTGCATTTATGGAGTCAGTTCACGCAAAGTCTTACTCTTCTGTTTTCTCAACGCTTACCTCAACTGCTGAGATTGAAGAGGCTTTCCGTTGGTCTGAAGATAATCCTTATCTACAGAAGAAGGCCAGCATCATTCTTGGTTATTACCATGGCACCGATCCACTAAAACGGAAGGTTGCTTCAACACTTCTTGAATCATTCCTCTTCTACTCTGGTTTCTATCTCCCAATGTTCTGGTCATCTCGTGCCAAGCTAACAAATACCGCGGATCTAATCCGTTTAATTATTCGCGATGAGGCTATCCACGGTTACTACATTGGTTATAAGTTCCAGCAGGGTTACAACGAATGTGATTCTCACCGTCAACAAGAATTGAAGAATTACACATTCGATCTACTTCTAGAACTCTATGACAATGAAATTAAATACACAGCTGAGTTATATGACGAAATTGGTCTAACTCCAGATGTAAAGAAATTCCTTCACTACAACGGCAATAAGGCCCTGATGAACCTGGGCTTTGATCCGCTATTCCCTAAGGATGACTGCGAAGTTTCTCCTGCAATCCTTAGCGCTTTATCCCCTGCCAGCGATGAGAATCATGACTTCTTCTCCGGCTCAGGATCTTCGTACGTGATTGGAAAGCATGAAGCTACAACAGATGCCGATTGGGATTTCTAATTAATTATTAGATAAAACCATGACGATAATAGGCGCAGTTCGAAATCGGCCGATATCGGCTGTAAATGAAAAGCTGCGCTCTATTTATTTAATGGGGCCTGCATTCGTTGCTGGCGTCGCTTACTTAGATCCAGGAAACGTTGCAACAAATTTAACTGCAAGTTCCAAATACGGTTATTTACTTCTCTGGGTAATTGTTGCTGCAAATCTATCTGCCTGGCTTGTGCAGTACCTTGCTTCTAAATTTGGAATTGCAACTGGTAAATCACTTCCAGAATTGATGGGAGAGCGTTTAACTAATCGCAAACTCCGAATTGCTTATTGGGCTCAGGCACAGTTGGTTGCAATTGCAACAGATGTTGCAGAAATTATTGGCGGGGCACTTGCACTTAATATTCTTTTCGCACTTCCAATGATGGTGGGTGGGCTGGTCACTGGCTTCTTCTCAATCGCTCATTTAACTTTAAGAGAACGTGGCCGCGAGAGAGCCTTTGAATTGGTAATTCTGGCGCTGGTTGCAATAACAGGAATTGGCTTCACTGCAGGCTTATTTGTTGCCCCAGCAAACACTCATGCATTTATCAATGGTCTTGCACCACGATTTGCAGATAAAGAATCTGTGCTCTTGGCCGTGAGTATCTTTGGCGCAACAATTATGCCGCACGCCATTTATGCACACTCTGCACTTTCTCGTGATCGTGCCTCAGGAAAATTACTTGCCACAACAAAAACAAATTGTTTAAAAGCAACTAAGTGGGATGTTTCCCTTGCAATGCTTATCGCTGGACTTATAAATATTGGAATCTTTGTAATTGGCGCCGTGAATCTTTATGGCCACAAAGTTGATAACTCAATTATTGGTGCTCATAATGCAATATCGGCTTCACTCGGTGTGGGCTTTGGAATGATGTTCGCAATTGGATTACTTGCTAGCGGAATAGCTTCAAGCTCTGTCGGAACCTATGCCAGTGGAGTGATAACTGAGGGACTATTAAAGATAAAGATGTCCTTCATTGAACAACGGCTAATCGCGATTATTCCTGCACTAATTGTTATCTGGATTGCTGCAGACCCAACAATGGCACTAGTTCTAAGCCAAGTAGTACTAAGTCTTGGAATTCCATTTGCACTTATCCCACTTATATATTTCACTTCAAAATCTTCTGTGATGGGCGAGCTTAAAAATAAATTCAGAACTAAAGTGATTGGTTATTCGGTTACTGCATTTTTGACGGTACTTAATTTAACTCTTCTATATCTTTTAATCTTCTAAAGCCATGCGGGTTATCACCTGGAACATACTTTCAGGGATGAGTACGCGTCCTGAAGGTAATTTATTTAATGCAATCAATAATCTAAATGCTGACATCCTTGCTATTCACGAAGTTGATTATTTACAACCTCGTTCTAAAAATGTCAGGCAGGTTGAAGAGATCGCAAATAACTGTGGTTTTCAAAATTGGGCTTTCGCACCAGCTATTTTTGGAACACCAGGCGCATACTGGGAAACCTCACATGAATTAATAACTTTTAAAAATAATTATGACCTCCCAACAAGTTATGGAATTGGATTACTCTCAAAGATTCCAGTGAGAAATTGGCATCGGTTCTCACTTAAAAAATCTCCAATTGGGCTGCCACTAGCTATTACTTCTGAAAAGGGAACGAGGATTTCCTACATTCCAGATGAGCCACGAGCTGCAATCGCTGCCGAGTTGGATAACGGGGTCACGGTAATTACAGCTCATTTATCTTTTGTTCCACCAATTAATACTCGGCAACTTAGAAAGATTCGTAACTGGGCATCGGATATTCCCGGAAAGAAAATTTATATTGGGGATTTCAACGCTCTCCTTTTTGGAACTGCTGGACTAAATTCAATAAATAGGGCGAGAAGTTATCCGGGTTGGAATCCAAAAGTTAAATTTGATTACATTTTAAGTAACGATTTTTCAGGGGAAGAACTAAAATTAAATTTTGAAGGAGTAAGTGATCATCTTCCAATTGGAGTTTTAATTGATTCTTAAGTTTTTAAATGTGGCATTAGTACTTATTTATGCCGCAGGTTCTGGGCTCTGGGTAAGTACCGGCGATGCTTGGTATCGCGCACTAAACGCACCATCTTGGCAACCACCTTATTGGGTGTTTGGGACTATCTGGCCTTACAACTTTATTGTCCTCGGAATTGTTGGTTGGCAGGTAATTTCTAATTTAGGAAATTCTTGGGGGAAGGCCTGGCTATCAATATTTGCAGTAACGATTGCTTTTGCACTTACTTGGGCCAATCTTTTTTATGTGAAGCATAATATTGGTGGGGCTAGCATCGCCCTCTCCTTGGTCGCTTTCTTTACAGTTCCGCTATTAGCAATCGCATTCAAAACTAATTACAAATATGGATTACTGCTGACTCCATATCAATTATGGGTTACGACTGCATCATTTTTAAGCTTTTCTTATTACAAACTTAACAAATAATTTAACTCAGCAGTTGCTCCAAAGTTTTTTGTGAACCAACTTTATGGAGATTAGCCAGAGTTAAAAGATAAGGATCTGTAAAGCGGGTGTCACTTGCTAAATCACCAAAAAGGCGTTTATTTTCAATAAATGCCTTTGGATTTTCTCTCTGAGTTTTAGCGATGGCAATTAATTCATCCTTAAGTGGATCAACTACATTGATTGGATTGCCTAACTCATCCACTGCCTCGTCATATCTCGCCCAACTAGCAACAATCGCTGCGCTAAGTTTTACTTG
>CAWULH010000023.1:0-9309 GCA_963923215.1 uncultured bacterium | reverse complement strand
TCGCTGCCATTCTTGAAGCTTTAAAAAATTAGCTCCACTGACCTGGAAGTCCGAATACCTTTCCATTTACAACTGTTCCATCTGTGTAGACAGTTGAGATCCGGAATGAACACCATCCAGTTGTATCACCAACGGTAATATCCTGAGAAAGTTGAGTTGCTGGAACAGTTGCAGACTCTGCAAATGGACCACCATTCTTAGAAATTTCTACCTTATAGCCAGATATTCCATTGCTCTCTGCTGGCGCATTCCAATAAATGGTCGCTCCAGTTGCTTTGTAGTGAGCAACAATTCCTTGTGGTGCGCCATGAGCACCTGTTGCTGCTGCAGACTCTGATGCAGATTGTGAAGGTTCTGCGCTCGCACTCATAGATGTAGATGCTTCAGGTTTTGGCGTTACAGTTGACGATTCATCCTTTGAACCATTGCGTGAAACAACTAAAAGTGCAATTAGAACTACTGCTGCAACTAATGTAATAAATGTACGTGAGGAACTATTTTTCTTCGGTGCACTCTTGGCAGGTGCAATAGGAGCAGACTTTGCTGGAGTCGATGAGATAGTCGTTGTTGAAGTCGCACGACTTGGTACAGCTGGAACCTTGTAAGTTGATGCGACAGATTTAACTGATCTCTTTGCCGCTTTCTTTGCAGTGGATTTCTTAACTGCCTTCTTTGCTGAAGATTTCTTAACAGCTTTCTTTGCAGTAGTTTTTTTCGCTACCGACTTCTTTGCACTTTTCTTTACAGCCTTTTTTGCTGCTTTCTTTACCGCCACAAATAACTCCCTACTAATGAAATTGGTGGTGAAATCTTAGCGTAGCAATTAGAGCGCTTCGGATATGCGAGGGGCAATCTTCCGCAGTGCTTGCCCTCTATGGCTTATTTTGTCCTTTTCTTCGTGTGGGAACTCACCGAAAGTTAAATTGCTACCGATTGGTTGAAAGAGTGGGTCATACCCAAATCCGCTATCGCCCCGAATGTCATCCACGATTATGCCCTCAATGTTCCCTGACTCAACAATGACTTTACTTCCAGATTCAGTAGGTACAACCAATGTGACTACACATATAAATTGGGCACTTCTATCTGATTTATCTTTCAATTCTTGAAGAAGTTTCTCATTATTTGCCTGATCGTTTCCGTGCTCTCCAGCGAATCGTGCTGAGAATATTCCCGGATCTCCATTTAGTGCATTTACACATAATCCACTGTCATCGGCAAGAGATGGCAACTTTGTAAATTCAGCTACTGCTGATGCTTTCAGTAGAGAATTTTCTTCAAATGAATCACCAGTCTCTTCGACATCAGGCATATCTGGAAATTCTTCTAAGCCAAGAACTTCTATATCCGATGCAAATTCAGATAGAAGGCGCGCAAATTCTCTTATCTTTCCTGGATTCCTAGTTGCCAGGACCAATTTACGCATTAAATAGCAAGTGCTTCCTGTTGAAGTTTTGAAAGTTGCGCACATCCTGCTGCACCCAAGTCAAGAAGTGAATTTAAAAGTGCTCTGTCAAAAGGTTTTCCTTCAGCAGTTCCCTGCACCTCTACAAAGTTTCCATCTGCAGTACACACAATATTCATATCAGTTTCAGCAGTTACATCTTCGGTATATCTCAGATCCAGCATAGGAATTCCCTCAATAATTCCCACACTCACTGCACTTACTCCCTGAATAATTGGATTTCGATTTGCTGCGATATGTCCATTTTCTTTAGCCCAAGTTATCGCATCCATTAGAGCAACATATGCACCAGTTATCGATGCGGTACGTGTGCCACCATCTGCTTGGAGAACATCGCAATCAATAACCAGAGTGTTTTCGCCAAGTTGATCCAAATCTACAATTGCTCGTAGTGAACGACCAACCAATCTAGAAATTTCTTGGGTACGACCTCCTAATTTTCCTTTTACGCTCTCACGATCTGATCGAGTATGTGTAGCGCGAGGCAACATGGCATATTCAGATGTAACCCACCCTTTGCCTTTCCCAGTTAACCACTTAGGAACTCCAGGAGTAAAAGTTGCGACGCAGAGAACTCTTGTGTCACCAAATTCAACTAAGACAGAGCCTTCGGCATTGCTTAACCAATTTCTTGTAAATCTAATTGGCCTTAGTTCATTCTGGGTGCGGCCATCTACTCTTTTCAATTTATCTCCTTTGAAACGGAACCGACTTCAGGTCCTAAGAACCTTCTCGCTAATTTAGAAAATAATTCACTTTCGCCAGTTGAAACAAACTTATAAGTTGGCTTTCCAGAATTATTAAGTAAGTCTTTCTCAACTAGTACCCGATATAAATCTTTCGCTGTCTCTTCCGCGCTTGATACGAGTGTTACATCATTCCCCATTACATACGAAATTACTCCTGTAAGAAGTGGATAGTGAGTGCACCCTAAAACTAAAGTATCGATTTTCTTAGCTTGAAGAGGCTTCAAATATTCGGCCGCGATTTTTGTAATTTCAGAACCACTAGTCTCGCCGCGCTCAACATACTCAACAAACTTGGGACATGCTTGTGACGTTATATCAAGGTGCGGTGCTGCCGCAAAAGCATCTAGATATGCACCGGATTCAATCGTTGCATTAGTTCCAATTACTCCAATTCGCCCACTCTTACTCGCCGATACAGCACGTCTAACCGCAGGCTGAATTACTTCAATTACGGGAATCGAATAACGTTCACGTGCATCACGTAGCATCGCCGAACTCGCAGTGTTACAAGCTATCACAATTGCTTTAACACCAGTTTCGATTAATTTATCCATTATTTCTAATGCGAATCCGCGAACTTCTGCAAGCGGTCTTGGTCCATAAGGACCACGTGCGGTGTCGCCAATATAAAGTATTGATTCACCTGGGAGTTGATCGATTATTGCCCTAGCAACTGTTAGGCCACCTACTCCAGAATCAAATATTCCTATTGGAGCGTTTCTATCGGGCGCGGACACATCGTAAGTTTAATGCCTCCTACCTATTAAGCAGTAATTACGCTCAATAAATTCTCTTGTAACCAACCAAGCCAGAAATAAACAGCAAAAAGTGATTTCTGTGGATCTTCATCAGGCATTAACTCATACACATCAAAACTATTTTCTTCTATATTTAATCGGACGCTCAAGGCAATGCGTAAATCATTTAATCCTTTTAACCAAATATTTTCATCAATATTCTCAATGAGTCCCCGATGGTTTTCATCGACCAAAATAGTTAACTGTTCGCGCATTAATCGTAGATTTCGCTGCTTTGCTCCTCGAAGTTGCGGCTCTGTAAAACGCCTGAAATCTAATGCGCTTTCTGGGTCAGCATAGGCATTCGGAAGTAACCGAAGAAGAACTGGATCCTCAGGAGCTTCTATTTCCGTGGGCATTGAAAGTAATTGTGCGAGTGGATCAGTTGAATCATAATGATGGAAGAAATCTCCCTCACCCAATAACTCAAGTAATTGCTCAACTAAATTTATAAGAATATGGGCCTCTTCTAACTCTAGATCTAGAGTCATACTCCCATTTATTTTTTCAAATTTTGACATCAGATTTTGTCATCACGTTGGAGAGTTGCCCATAAACCATGTTCGTGTAAACGCTGTACGTCGCGCTCCATTTCTTCTCTAGTTCCTGTTGAAACTACAGCTTTACCTTCAGTGTGCACCTTCATCATTATTTCATGTGCAACTTCTTTTGAGTAACCAAATAATTTCATAAATACAAAAGTCACATAATTCATCAAATTTACTGGATCATCCCAGACAATTGTTATCCAAGGCTTATCGATTAACTGTTCGACACTTATTTCACTTTCAGTTAAAGTCTTTGCCATATTTACCTAACTAAAATTTGAACTGTAGTTGAATTGGAATCAGAGAAACGGGTATCACCATCGATTGCCAATTTAACATTTGCAAATCCAATTTTGTCATAATTGATTGGAATGGTGAAGCGGCCATCCACATCGGTCATGGCTGTGGCTAGTAAGCCGTTATTCATCAATAACTTGATATTTATATTTGCCACTTTGGGTTGAACCTGCCCAGTAATTGAATATGAAACTCCATGTTTAATAGAAGCGGGAGCCTTCCAAGAAATTGCTCTTGAAACCTTTATATCAATTGAAGGTGATTGGCTTGCGAAGAGTCCTGGGGTGCCATCTGATGCCAATCGAAGTGAGGTGTTTTCTCCAAATAAACCGGTCAATTTAATTGTGCCATCTTGTGCGGTATTAGTTGAATACAACTGTCGCCAATCTGAAGTTGAATTTTTTCCTTCGACTCTCACTGGCAAATTAGTTGCTGGTGTGGAATTAGGAAGTATAAATGTTCCTGTCATATTTATTGCAGTTCCTAATTCCGTATTTGAATTGTCAACTGTTAAGACTTCATTAACCACACTTTTAGCAATTTCATGTAATGCCTGCTGAGCAATCGCATCTTCCATTCCTAGGGACCACTCCGCTAATCCTGCCAATTGATATTTAAGAACTAATTGGCCACGTAATGTGAATGACTTGGCATCTTGGAACCATGCCGTTCTAGTTGCAGTACATTGGGTAGCAGCACCCCCAGTTGTATTTCCAATATAAGTCTTTTGATATGTGAATGTATTTTCACCAGTTTGATTATCAAAAGTTGGTGTCGCGCCATATGAAGCCGCAAGATTTAGAGCATCACGCATAACAAATGTTGCAGCTTTTGCGCCTACTTTAATTATTGATGCAACATCAGATGGGCAAGTTCCATTAACAGCCGTTACCCAGTCCCGACCGTAACCAGGGATACCGATATATATCTTTGAAGGTGAAATAACTGAAGCTGCATATCGAACTGCATCTTCAGTCCAATTAATTGGTCCGATAGGACCAACCTTTGCGACCGAAAAGTCGTAAGCCATTATTCTTAATCGATCGATGTAATTTGAAATCTCTGGCCAGGAATATACGTAATACCCCCTTTTACCTGAAGCAGGATCAAATGCAACAGGAGATGTAATGGACAATAATTTATTTTGGGCATGTAGAGCAGCGGATAAATCTTTAACAAATTGAGTCCAGAGAGGTGCCGTTGTTGTCCAAGTTGTATTGCCATCGACAAAAGCAAAATTTTCAAAATCTAGATCTATTCCGTCATATCCATTTTGATTAATTAAAGTCATAATACTTTGAACAATATTTGCTCGAGCCGAATCCTTAGCCAATAAAGCGGCCAAGATTCCCTTACTTGTTCCATCTGTTATTGTTGGCAAAATTTTAAAATTCATACTTCGCAATGTGCTTATTGGCACAGAAATCGGAACACTCGGATTTCCTAATGCATATTGGTCCACTATTTTTGTCTCACTCGTTAGTGAGTACCAGAACGGTGAGACTTCAGAAATTATGTCGGCATTTGTTACTGCTGATGAAAGGCCAGTCTTTGAATAATAAGGAATCCAACCAGTGAGAATTTTCCTTGGCGGATTATCAGCAATCGCATAACTTTCACCGGCAAAGAGGGTTGCGAGCGCAATTAACAGAACGGCAAATCTGCGCTTATTAAACATTAATGGCAATTCTATTACTCCGGCTATTATTTACCGGTGAAAGATCTACTCCGCACCGAACATTTATCGCGCGCAGATATCGAATTGATTCTGGATACAGCAGCCCGATTTGCGGATAAACCACTTTCAGCAAAAAAAACCTTAAAGCATCGTACGGTCGCAATTTATATGACCAAGCCTTCTACAAGAACTCGCCTGGCATCTGAGACTGCAGTCGCTCACCTTGGCGGCACTCCAATCTTTCTACGAGGTGATGATCTACAAATCGGCAGAGGTGAATCAATCTCAGATACTTCTAAGATTATTAGTGGATTTGCCAGCGCACTTATCGTTCGAACTTTTAAACAATCAGATGTTGATGAACTCGGTAAATATTCTTCAATACCAGTTATTAATGCATTAACCGACGATGATCATCCAACTCAATTACTTGCCGATTGGTTAACTATTAGAGAAAATTTTGGAAAAGAAATTTCTGGTAGAAAATTTACTTATCTTGGCGATGGAAACAATATGTCTCACGCATGGTTAATCATGGGTGCGATTATGGGTGCCCACGTTGTAGTCGCTACACCTGGTGGAAAATGGGCACCAAATAATTCAATAATTGAAACTGCTAAAAATATCGCGGCAAAATCAGGTGGCAAGATTGAAGTTCTTACAGATCCAGAAGCTGCAGCGAAAGATGCCAGTGTTCTATACACGGATGTTTGGATGTCGATGGGAGATCCAGAATCTGAACGAGCCGAAAAATTAGCAGCGCTCTCTCCATTCGCAGTAACATCAAATCTAATGGCTCTGACAAATAAGGATTCAATATTTATGCACTGTCTACCAGCTCATCGTGGTGAAGAGGTAAGCGCAGAAGTATTGGATGGTCCAAAATCAGTAATTTGGCGTGAAGCATTTCACCGACGCACCACCATTCAAGCGGTGCTCTACCACTTAGTCAGGGGAGAATTAAAGGGATAACCTTCGCTCATGCGTATTGGTGTCCCTAAAGAGATAAGAACTGGCGAGGCTCGAGTTGGTTTAGCGCCAGATGTAATTGGTAAATTAGTTAAACAAGGACTTGAAGTTTTTATTGAGTCCGGAGCAGGACTCCTTTCAGGATTTCCAGATAAACAATATTTAGATTCAGGTGCACAGATTAAATCTGGTGACGTAATTAAGGATGCAGATATAGTTGCGAGCGTAACTGCGTTAACACCAGATCAGATGAAAACTCTGAAAAAAGGCGCCGTCACAATTTCATTTCTCTCACCAACTACACAAGTAGATTCGATTGAAGCTGCTGCCGGAACTGGAGTCACAGCATTTTCGATGGAATTAATACCAAGAATCTCACGTGCGCAATCTATGGATGCTCTGACTTCTCAAGCATTATGCGCTGGTTACCGAGCATCTCTTGTCGCGGCTGATCTGTCGCCACGTTTCTTTCCAATGTTAATGACGGCAGCCGGAACTGTAACTCCCGCTCAAGTTGTAGTTCTAGGTGCAGGAGTTGCGGGATTACAAGCAATCGCAACAGCAAAACGACTTGGTGCAGTAGTAAGTGCATACGATGTCAGACCTGCTTCGGCTGATGAAGTGAAGTCAATGGGTGCAAAATTTATAACTCTCGAACTTGAAGCACTTGAAGGAAGTGGCGGTTACGCACGCGAAATGTCTGAGGATCGTGCAGCAAAACAACGTGAACTTCTAAAACCTTATCTTGCTGCAGCAGATGTAGTAATTACTACCGCCGCTGTTCCAGGTCGTCCGGCACCAAGACTCGTAACGGCAGATATGGTCGGTGCTATGAGAAGCGGTTCTGTGATTGTTGATCTCGCTTCTGAAACTGGTGGAAATGTCGAAGGATCAAAGGCCGGCGAAGTTATCACGACTTCAAATGGTGTAATTATTTGGGGCGGGAAAGATGTTCCTTCTCAACTTCCAAATCATGCTTCCATGCTCTTCTCCCGGAATGTTGTTAACTTACTTGGTTTACTTGTAAAGAGTGCAGAAGGTAAAGCAACGCTCAACCTAGATTTTAATGATGAAATTATTGATGCAGCGGCTGTAACTCATAATGGGTCACGCCGTTCACCTGAAGGGAAGAAATAATGAGTTCGCTTGCGATTCTTACAATCTTCGTACTATCGATATTTGTGGGCTTTGAAGTGGTTTCCAAAGTTTCAACAACACTTCATACCCCACTTATGTCTGGGGCCAATGCAATTCACGGAATCATTTTAGTTGGAGCAATAATCGTTGCGGCAAAGGCAACCTCAACTCTTGGAACGACGCTCTCCATAATTGCCGTCGTGCTAGCAACAATAAATATGGTTGGTGGCTTTGTTGTTACAGACCGGATGCTTGAAATGTTTAAAGGCAAGAAGGGAGGCAAGTAATGTCTAAGAATTTTTATGATCTTTTAGGATTAGTCGTTGCTGTCTCCTTTATTCTTGCTCTAAAAGGACTCTCCTCTCCTAAATCTGCCAGACGAGGAAATTTAATTGGTGCAGTAGGTGCAACTGGTGCAACTCTTCTTGTTTTCTTTGATCCTTCAATTACAAAAATCCATAACTTTTTCTTAATCATAGGTGGAATTGCAGTTGGTGTGCTTGCTGGCGTACCTGCGGCAAGGAAGATAAAAATGACTTCCATGCCACAACTTGTGGCTCTATTCAATGGCGTTGGTGGTGGAGCTGCCGCCCTTGTTGCAATAGTTGAATATTTAAATTTAGGTAAAGACGCGAGCGTTGCTGAAGTTGTTGCTACCGTTTTTACAGTTGTAGTTGGATGTACCTCTTTCTCTGGATCAGTAATAACATTCTTGAAGTTGCAGGAATTAATGACTACTCGTCCAGTGGTATTTCCTGGAGGTAGGTTTGTAATTGCAGGAACTCTCCTTGGTGTTATAGGAACTGCAGGTTGGACAATTAATTCTGGTGGAAATTCTCCGTTACTAGTTCTTGCAGGTCTCTCACTTCTATTTGGTGTTCTATTTGTGCTTCCTGTTGGCGGAGCCGATGTTCCAATTGTTATTTCACTTCTCAATGCCTTTACTGGCTTAACTGTTGCAGCAAGTGGCTACGTTTTGCAGTCAACGCTTCTTATTGTTGCGGGAACATTAGTTGGTGCGTCCGGAACAATTTTGACCCGCTTAATGGCGGCAGCAATGGGTCGATCATTATTCGGAACTCTTTTTGGAGCCTTTACTGCAAAACCACAAGCGGCATCAGGTACACAAGAAGAACGTCCAGTTAAATCTGGTTCACCGGAAGATGTTGCGATTCTTCTCAACTATGCCCAACGAGTTGTGATCGTTCCTGGTTTTGGACTTGCTGTAGCACAAGCGCAACACACTATCCGTGAGATGGCAGATCTTTTAACTGCGCGAGGAATTGATGTTGCTTATGGAATTCATCCAGTTGCGGGTCGTATGCCAGGACATATGAATGTGTTACTTGCTGAAGCAAATGTCCCTTATGAACAACTTGTTGAAATGGATGAAATTAATCCGACTTTCCCACAAACTGATGTTGTTTTAGTAGTTGGTGCAAATGACGTTGTAAATCCAGCCGCAAAAACGACGCCAGGGGCTCCAATATATGGAATGCCTATTTTAGAAGTTGGCTCAGCTGGAAATGTTGTTTTCTTAAAGCGCTCTATGCGTCCAGGTTTTGCTGGAATTGAGAATGAATTACTTTATGATCCAAAGACAACTCTACTTTTTGGTGATGCTAAAGAATCTTTAACAAAAGTTGTAAGCGCGCTTAAGAATCTCTAA